>NZ_LZHJ01000065.1:0-2097 GCF_001690815.1 Gilliamella sp. GillExp13
TGAAATTGTTTTTTGAAAAAGTGTTACAAAATATGAAATAAAAAATTGCCTAAAAAATTTTGCTCTAAAAATTAATTAGGCGTCATTAAATTCAAACAGTGTTGGTTGTTTTTCTTTTATCATTCGTTTATGAACTCGGTCGATTACTTTTCTGATACCTCGTTCTGTCATTTTATATTTTTGACTTAGTTCTGCGTAGTTATTGCCTTTAAATGCGTCATAGATTTGCAAGTCACGTTGGTTTAGTTTAAATCTGTAGTCGCGTGGAAATGTGATATTCTGACCGCCAAACAGTTCTGAAATTGTATTTGCAATGTTATCACCTAACTGTGCTGCAATATCTTCAGGTAAACCATAATCCATTGCGTCGTTAGCAGCAGATAATGATACATGTGTTAGTAATTCGTGACGTTTGATAGACATTGCAGACTTTGTCATAGTTTACGCTCCTGTTTTCTTCTTATACCAATCTAGTGCACCAGGTATATTTTTTTCTAATTTATTAAAATCGATACCGGCTCTATACATCTGTTCAAAATACTCTTCATTACTGCTACGAATAGGTTTATCTTCTTCTTTATGTTCAACGTACGCAAATAAATGCTTAGTAGAATCATAAACTGACTTTAGATAATTATGATTTTTAAACGGCTTATATTCACCTAGTGCACGCTTAGCGTGAATATTATTAACGGTTTCTCTTAGTGCATGAGCCAGATGCCTGCTGGGTTGATATAATTTTAGGACCTCATTAATTAAGTTTACTGCTCTAGAATTGCTTAAATTTGATTTTTGAGTACGAAATAAACCAATATAGGCAATCATCGGTTTAGCACAGCCATAGTTTAAATTACTTACTAATATAAGTAATTCTCTACCAGAATCATCTTCGACTAATGCTTCTAAATTAATTTCGTTATGACAAATTGGGCAACGTGTTAATTTCATTTTTATTCCTTTTTACGCGTTCTAGCCAACTTTTTAGGCTTTCAATTACAACCATTGCTTGGTTTTGGGTAAGCCAATCCATCACTTCAACACCAGCAATACGTTTTACATAAGAATTGATAGCTTTTTCAGAACGGTTTTTGATTTCACCCGCATCAGCTAGTTCTAGCCATAATGAGCGTATTTTTTTATGAACTGGTTCTGTAGCTGTTATCTTCCCCGTTTTTTTGATGATTTAACTTTAAAACCTTTTAATTTCAAATTAGTTATAACTTTTTCTAGTTCCCAAACTGTCATATTTTTAGTGCTAGTTTTTTTAGTTATAGTCAGTAATAGATGACGATAGGTATCGTCATCTAAATTAAGTTGTGTTTTAGCTATATGAATAAGCTTGATGTATTTAGATTTCATCTAGATAGAACCTGATTTTAACTTAACATATTCGGCATAGAGTTCATCATATATCTGTCCATCGACATAACCCTGCCCCTGAACTTCACGCATAAACGAATGTTCATGACTGATTGAAACATGATAATCAGGCATATAGCGTTTAGGATTAGAAAATTTAGTTTTCATTATCAAATTAAATTTTTCTAATAAATCAAATTCATTAGCTATATCAACCAAAATATCTTTAGCATCATCATTTATTGATGGTAGTTTACCTAAATTTTTTTTTATGATTCTTTCAATATCATTTCTAATTGATTCATTTAAGTCAGAAAATGCGACAAAAGATAATTGACCTCCTAAAATATTTTGATTTGCATGAAAAGACGGTTCTGGTATGTCCACACTTTTTAGTACCAAAAAGATAAGGTCATCGATTTCTTTTGTATTCAATCGGCGACTGGTAATTTAATGTTGAATGAAGTCGATTATAATTAAACCAATCCACATAGTGATTAAATTCCAATTTAAGTTGCGCCAGTGAATCAAAAATAGTATTTGACACAAATTCTGTTTTCACTGCTTTGAATGTGCTTTCTGCAATTGCGTTATCATAGGGGCAGCCTTTGTGACTTAAGGACCGTTTAATTCCAAATGCTGTTAAACATTCATCAATCAAATGATTATCAAACTCTTTTCCTCTATCAGAATGAAACAACTCAATCGTCTGTAAGTTCATTGGAATTTGACTCATAG
>NZ_LZHJ01000066.1:0-4066 GCF_001690815.1 Gilliamella sp. GillExp13
TAGCACTAGACCAGAAACAATTGATGTGCAAAAAGCGCAGTTAGATAAAGCTAAATCAGATGTAAATTTAGCTCAAACTAGCTATGAAAGAATTAATCGTTTAGCTAAAAATGGCACTGTTTCAAAGCAAAGCTATGATGAATCCTTTAATCAATATCAAGCGGCCATTAAAGCTTATGAAGCCGCTAAAGCTAACTTATCACTAGCCGAAAACGGTAGTAGTGTAGAACAGAAAAAATTAGCCGATGTGCAAGTTGAACAATCAGAAGCAGCATTGGCACAAGTAAAAGCTGATGTTAATGAATTAACTTTAGTTTCTCCAATTAACGGTCAAATTACGACTCGAGTCGCTGAAACAGGGCAATTATACAGTCCAGGTACTCCGCTTTATTCTATTATTGATTTAAATGATATTTGGTTTACTTTTAATATACGTGAAGATTTGCTGGGAAACCTTAAAGTTGGTGATACGTTTCAAGTAAGAGTACCGGCATTAAATAATCAGATTATAGATGTTAAAGTCACTGTATTAAATGCTTTAGGTCAATATGCGAATTGGCAGGCGACTAAAGCAACGGGTGATTTTGACTTAAAGACTTTTGAAATGCGTGCTAAACCAATTAATAAAGTGTCAGGTCTCCGCCCAGGAATGAGTGTTACTACAAAGTGGCAATCTCGCTAGCTTGCATAATATCGAGATTTTACACAAAAAGGAACGATATTAATGTATCACCGGCTATTTCAAGTAATTGGATGGGAACTTCGTAAATTAATTAAACAACGTATTTTGTGTTTATTAGTTTTCATCTATCCTTTATTATTTATTTTTTTATTTGTCTATATGTACCATGCCGGTGTTATTACTCAGGTACCTATTGCTGTTGTTGATCAAGATACAACCAAATCATCTCGCTTATTAATTCAACAAGTTGCTGCTTCACCTCAGCTACAGGTAGCTGAACGTTATCAAGATCTTACCTCAGCTAAACATGCGTTGATTAAAGGTGATGTTTATGCTGTGCTTTTCATTCAGCATGAGTTTGAAAAAGATCTTATAGCTGGTCATCAGCCAGAAGTTGTCGCTTTTTATAATAATCAGTATATGTCAGCTGGAACGATTATTTTTCGGGCGATGAGTTCCGCATTGAAAACAGCAAATAGTCAAATAGTATTGCAAGGATTATTAGAAAAAGGAATTGCATCGCCAGTTGCACAAAGCCAAATGCAAACTATACCGACAAGTTTACATCCCTTATATAATCCAACTTTAAATTATTTATATACGTTAATTAGTGGTTTAATTCCTACTATATTACAAATCATTATTATGATGGCCATGGTTACTAGTATTACTCGTGATCGTTTTACTGGAACGGGGTATCAGCAAATATTACAATTAGCTAATCATAATATTTTTATCTTTTTATTAGGACGCATTATTCCTTATTTTATCTATTTTTTATTTTGCTTGATTCTATTTGATACCGTTTTAATTGCTAATTTTAATTTACCCTTAAATGGACATTTAATATTGCTTATACTTGGTGATATAGGCTTTATTTTGACTTCATGTTTGTATGGCATTTTCTTTGGTTTAACGGGATCAACACTAGCACAAGCTTATGGCACTGCAAGCTTAGTAGCATCACCAGCGTTTGGATTTACTGGGCTTATTTTCCCTCGGATTGCAATGAATACCTTTGCTTATATTTGGAGTGCTTTATTACCTGTAACATGGTATATACAAATTCGTCTTGATCAAACATTAAGATCGCCAAATATAGTAACTTCCTTACAACCGTTTGTTTATTTAGTGATCCAATTAAGTGTTATGGTTATTCTTGTTTATCTTTTTTTACGAAAGATCCGTAGGCGGTTGATATGATTAAATCTTTACTATTAATTTCCTATGATGAATTGAAACGAATTTTCCAAACCAAAGCGATAGTTAGCGTTATGTTTGTGGGAATATTTATCTATTTCATCTTTTACCCACAACCTTATTTACATGAAGCAATCCGAGATGTTCCTATTGCTGTTATTGACCAAGATAATACCAATTACAGTCGAGATCTAGTAAGACAACTTGATGCTAATAAGTCCATCAATATAGACTTACATATTGCAGACTTAGAAACGGCTAAAAAACTTATCGAAGAACGTAAAATATATGGAGTTGTACTCATACCTTACCGTTTTCAAAAGAATATATTAGAAGGAAAAACTAGCCCAGTGTCATATTATGGCGATGCGAGCTATATTTTAATTTATAGTAATGTTGCTACCGCCATTAATACCGTTGCCAGTAATTTTGGCGCTAAAATTTCAATTTCACGCAAAATAGCGCAAGGTGTCGATCCTGCAGTAGCAAATAATAATGTTTCTCCTTTTAATAGCCAGTTAATTAGTTTATTTAATCCTCAATCAGGATATGCAACCTATATTATTCCAGCCGCTTTTATTTTGATCTTAAATCAGACATTATTTATCGGTAGTATTTTATGCCGTCTATTTAGTAAAAATTCTGATTTTGAAATAGCCTTTGTTAATAAACAAAATCACACGGTTTCATCGGCATTATTACTACTTTCTGGCAAATTATTGACTTATTTAATACTGTATATAATCTATTTTATTATTTACACCGTATTTGCTAACTATTGGTATGACTTACCCCGCTTAAGTCATCTTTTTGTTTCCTTGTGGTTTATCATCCCTTTTATTTTTTCTACGGCATTATTGGGTAAGGTTTTTTCACATTTCGTCCATACCGTCAGTGATGTATTCTGCGTAATAATACCAACAAGTATGCTGATATTTTTTGTAACAGGGCTATCTTGGCCAAGAGAATTAATGCCATCGCTATTTCATATTATAGGGTATATATTCCCGGCTGTGCCAGCTATAGTTGGGTCAGTAAAAATAAATCAAATGGGAGCAAATTTTTCCGAATTTAGTCAGCAGTATTGGCATTTGTGGCTATTAACAATTATCTATTTTTGTATGGCTTTTATTTTAGAAAAGCGTTACCTTCAAAAGGTAATAGTTGCACATCATGTTAAAGAAGAAAACTAACCTCTTTGTTGCTCACTTTTAATCTATAAATGCTAATTTGTAGGATTTACTAGCATTGTTTACAGTCATTTGAGGAAATACTGTAATGAATATGCATAAAAAACAAAACTACCGGCTCATTCATCGCAAAAGATAATCGTCGAACTGAAGATAACGAACTTATCGCGCTACGCAAAGAGAATAAACGCTTGTTAATGGAGAATGATATCCTAAAGCAAGCGACGTTGATAATGGGAAGAAAATCGAGTTAATTTTACATAATAAGCATCGATACAGCTTACGTGCATTATGTCGATGTTTAAATGTAACCCGAAATCGTTTCTATTATCAACGGCAATTAACGCAGCAATCACAAGATATATCACTGAGTGAAATAGTGGGTGAAATTTTTAATACTAATTATCGTGCTTATGGTACAAGGCGTCTGCAAGCAGAGCTGAGAAAGCAAGGCATAACCGTATCTCGACGCCGAATAGGTCGAATCATGGCGAAAAATGGCTGGGTTTCGAAATACACCTGTAAAAAATATTGTATTCATACAGAAAAAAGCAATGAATCGCCGGTGGGGAATGAACTGAATCGAGAATTTAATATAGGTCAACCACGAAAGATATTGGTGACCGATTTAACCTATGTAAGGGTTAAACAACGTTGGCACTACCTTTGTGTAATTGTTGATATCAGTAATCGAGAAATAGTGGGGCGAAGTGCTGGCAGGCATAAAACAGCGGCACTGGTCATGCAAGCTATGAGTCAAATTCCAATGAACTTACAGACGATTGAGTTGTTTCATTCTGACAGAGGAAAAGAGTTTGATAATCATTTGATTGATGAATGTTTAACAGCATTTGGAATTAAACGGTCCTTAAGTCGCAAAGGCTGCCCCTATGATAACGCAATTGCAGAAAGCACATTCAAAGCAGTGAAAACAGAATTTGTGTCAAATACTATTTTTGATTCACTGGCGCAACTTAAATTGGAATTTAATCAC
>NZ_LZHJ01000067.1:0-2832 GCF_001690815.1 Gilliamella sp. GillExp13
TGGATCGGCTACACTAATTAGTACCAGTTTTATAAGGTCATTGTTATGATAAACTAAAAATAAGAGAAGGTAACAACAATGGCAACCGATTCATCACGAAGAGCAAAACGTAGCTTTACTAACGAGTTCAAAAAACAAATGGTCATGCTATATCAAAATGGTAAAAAACGTGCGGATATCGTCGCAGAGTATGACCTCACCAAATCAGCATTAGATAATTGGATAATGCAGTACCAAACTACCGGCTCATTCATCGCAAAAGATAATCGTCGAACTGAAGATAACGAACTTATCGCGCTACGCAAAGAGAATAAACGCTTGTTAATGGAGAATGATATCCTAAAGCAAGCGACGTTGATAATGGGAAGAAAATCGAGTTAATTTTACATAATAAGCATCGATACAGCTTACGTGCATTATGTCGATGTTTAAATGTAACCCGAAATCGTTTCTATTATCAACGGCAATTAACGCAGCAATCACAAGATATATCACTGAGTGAAATAGTGGGTGAAATTTTTAATACTAATTATCGTGCTTATGGTACAAGGCGTCTGCAAGCAGAGCTGAGAAAGCAAGGCATAACCGTATCTCGACGCCGAATAGGTCGAATCATGGCGAAAAATGGCTGGGTTTCGAAATACACCTGTAAAAAATATTGTATTCATACAGAAAAAAGCAATGAATCGCCGGTGGGGAATGAACTGAATCGAGAATTTAATATAGGTCAACCACGAAAGATATTGGTGACCGATTTAACCTATGTAAGGGTTAAACAACGTTGGCACTACCTTTGTGTAATTGTTGATATCAGTAATCGAGAAATAGTGGGGCGAAGTGCTGGCAGGCATAAAACAGCGGCACTGGTCATGCAAGCTATGAGTCAAATTCCAATGAACTTACAGACGATTGAGTTGTTTCATTCTGATAGAGGAAAAGAGTTTGATAATCATTTGATTGATGAATGTTTAACAGCATTTGGAATTAAACGGTCCTTAAGTCGCAAAGGCTGCCCCTATGATAACGCAATTGCAGAAAGCACATTCAAAGCAGTGAAAACAGAATTTGTGTCAAATACTATTTTTGATTCACTGGCGCAACTTAAATTGGAATTTAATCACTATGTGGATTGGTTTAATTATAATCGACTTCATTCAACATTAAATTACCAGTCGCCGATTGAATACAAAAGAAATCGATGACCTTATCTTTTTGGTACTAAAAAGTGTGGACATACCAGTTGGGATAAAATACGTTGTGAGGTTGGGGTGGAAAGTTAGAAATATTTTAGACTAATTTTAGGAATGACTTTATGAAAGGTGTAATTCGATTAGGCGATCCGCATTCCATGGAGGATGTGTGATAAGTGCATCTGGTGCTATTTTTGACGGTAAGCCAGTTGCATTAGTTGGCGATCAGGTATCTTGTCCGATAAAGGGGCATGGTGTAAACAATATTGTTGACGGGCATCCGACTTGGAAAATGTATAATCGATCTGTTGCCATTAATGGTTGTAAAGCCGCTTGCGGCTGTGAGCTTATATCAACATTATCTGTTGTAGGGAGTGAAGCATGAAATGGAGAGTACCTAACATACCAGAAAAAGCACTACCTAAGAATTTTTCTATCTGGATTTATTTATTGGTTTTTGTGTTGAGCGCCATTTTTTTTGAGTTTATAGTGTTACTCATTAATGGAAATAGTGTGCTATCTAATTTAGTATTAGGGGGCTTTTATTTTGTTATCGTACCGCTATTTTTTAGTTTATCTATAACGGGGTTTATTTATAGTTATTACCATTCACAATTAATTAAAGCTCTATTTTTTAATTTAAATATTAAAAATAAACTAGCAAGATGGCAGAGATGGGCAAGAAAATCAATTGGGTTAGTTGATTATTGTTATTTAACAGAAATCGATAATCTTGCTTTAAAAGTTATGGGGCTAGAAGGCAGTCAACCAATGAATCCCGATAAAGTAATGCCGATTTCAGTTATACATGAAATGATCAGCTCACCACTATTTTATGTGTTTGAAAAAATTATTATGCCAATGAAAGCTAAAATTAATAGCTTGTCAAAAATCAAAGTACTATTAAATATGACTCAAAGTTCAGATGCTGCGGTTATGATTTTAGCTAATTATTGTCATTCAAATCATATTAATATTAACGAGTCTGATATTGTGTTATCCGATTGCATACCTTCGCCTGAAATCATCCATGAATGGATAGATACAAAATATGATGAATCTATTTTAATGATTAATTTGGTATACGATGTTAAGAACCAATTATCTTTTAGTGAATATTGCTGTGCATTATTATTTTCTAATGTTAAGAAAGCATTAAATCTATCCAAATTAAGAGTATTTAGACCTCTTAAAACTGAACTTACTGATTTAAGTGATGATATTGGTTATTTAATTAAAGCCGAGCAGGTTGAAAAGAAACGAGTTAATCAATTATGGACAACATCTTTATCTTCTTCTGCATTAAATATTTTAAAGGAGACATTTTTTGATATTAATGGCGAAATTATAATTGCGCCAAATAAAGTTTATCCACTAGATCTTAATTTAGGTAAATTAAGCAAAAGCCATGCATGGCTTGCATTAGCTCTGGCTGCTGATGGGGTAAATCAGGGACAAAAGGGGCAAATGATAGCTGCGCAAGGAAGTAATGAAATTTATATTATGCAATTATCGGATAGAACCATCCAACGTATCGAAGAAAACGATGAATTATTGATTTTTCCAACGGTTTATTTTTTTAGTCTTGTTTTTTGCCTGTATTCTATTGTTGCTTTATTGGCTGTTAATTATGTTGAACTAA
>NZ_LZHJ01000068.1:0-9599 GCF_001690815.1 Gilliamella sp. GillExp13
CGGCGGTCTCCTTCTTTAATACTCGGTGCCTTACAATGCCTATAGGCTTTGCCTTTTCGCCTTAGATAAGGTTTGAATTGTTCATAGCGCGCTTTATTTTGATAAAGATAGTTATAGATTGATTGGACGCTGACTTTCTTTAAACGTGCAGCAATCTGCTCTGGGCTGTAATAAAGCATGAGGTATTTTTCAACTTGGCGCCATACCGAAGACTCTATTGGCTTACCATTACCGCTGTTTTTTCGCCTTTTCTTAGCTAGGGTTACCGCATCATGTGCTTGATAGGCTTGATTAGGTTTTGAGTTTCTTTTTATCTCTCGACTTATTGTCGAAGGATGTCTATTGAGTAGCTGGGCTATCTCTTTTTTATTCTTTCCGGCTTGTAATAATACGAAAATCTGGTATCTTTCCTTCCTAGAAAGGTGATTATAATACATAGCAATCTCCAAACTGTGGTGGTGCGAAGGTGCTAGTATAAATCACCTTTCTACTTTCTTCACTCCACCGTGTTTAAAATTGCACTTCATGTTTGAATCCAGGATTATTAAAATAATATCTTACTTATTTATTTTAAATGTTATTGATATCTAATTTGATTGAATATCAAGCTGATTAAGCTATAATGCAACGACTTCAAATAATTTACAGTTGTAATGATTATTGGTTTTATCGGTGCAGGTAAAGTAGGTTGTACTTTAGCTAAGTATTTTTCTTTATGTGGAATGCAGATTTCTGGATTTTATAGCCAAACCTATGAACATGCAAAAGAGGCAAGTGATTTTACTCAAAGCCAACATTATACTTCTTTACCTGAATTAGTTAATGATAGTGATTGCATATTAGTCACAGTACCTGATGGTCAAATAGTCACAGTTTGGCAAGAACTTTGTCAATTATCTATTGCTAACAAATGGATTGGTCATTGTAGTGGTCTGTTAACATCGCATATTTTTAGTCAACATAAGGTTGTTCACCCATTTGCGTTTTCTTTGCATCCTTTATATGCTATTTATGATAGATTTAGTTGCTATATGGCAATGTCAGGTATCTCTTTTACTCTTGAAGCAAATGAAAATATTATCCCTCAATTACGAGCCACATTAGCTCCACTAAATAATCCTTTAGCAATTTTACCTGCAAGTAAAAAACAGTTGTATCATGCTGCTTGTGTTATGTTAAGTAATCAAGTTATTGCATTGGTTCAAATCGGTGTTGATTTGTTTAAACAATGTACACTAGATGCTGAATTTAGTGAACAGGCTTGGCATCCATTATTTCTAGGAAATGCAAATAATATTGGTAAAGTAGGAGTGATCAATGCTTTGACTGGACCTGTCGAACGTGGTGATATTGAAACTATCAAACAACATATTATGGCAATGCCTGATGAACTCAAGCCGATTTATCTACAATTATCAACTATTTTACTTAATATTAGTCGGACAAAACATCCAAATAAGGATTATCGACAATTAGAGCTGGAGCTGTTACCTTGAAAAATACAATTCTTACACTACAAAAACGCAAGCAAAATCAACAAAAAATTACCATGTTAACTGCATACGATTATACTACAGCCAAATTAATGGACGAAAGTGGTATAGATTGTCTGTTAGTCGGTGATTCTTTAGGAATGGTGATGTTAGGTTATGATAGTACTGTATCGGTTACTATGGAGGATATGATTCACCATTCCAAAGCAGTAGCAAGAGCCGCTAAGTCAGCTTTTGTGGTGACAGATTTACCTTTTATGTCTTATCACACGTCTGTATATGATGCGGTTTTAAATGCAGGTCGTTTAATCAAAGAAGGGCAAGCTCAAGCAGTGAAACTTGAAGGTGGGCAAGCATTTTATGAACATATCAAAATGATTACACAAGCATCTATTCCTGTTGTAGCGCATATTGGGTTAATGCCACAATCTGTACTTGCTTTAGGTGGGTATAAAGTTCAAGGTAAGGATTATGAACATGCTAAAAATATTGTTCTTGATGCATTAGCGGTTGAAAAAGCTGGTGCTGCAGCTATTTTGCTTGAGTGTGTTCCGGCAGGTTTAGCGAAATTTATCACACAATTAGTTAATATTCCGACGATTGGCATTGGAGCGGGGGGGGATTGTGATGGGCAAGTGCTAGTTTATCAAGATATGTTATCAATGTATGATGGTATTTCGTCAAAATTTGTAAAATCTTTTGCATCGATTGGTGAACAAATGAAACAAGCTTTTAAATTGTATTGCCAAGAAGTTAATAATCGACAGTTCCCAGCTACAAATCATGAGTTTTCTATTGAAGATAATGTTATAGAGAAACTCAAGCTTGAATTTACTATTAACCATAAGGGCTAATACAAATGAATATTGTAAGTACAATTAAAGAAGTCCAAGCACAAGTAAAAGCTTGGCGTCAAGCTGGGTATAGTATAGGGCTTGTTCCAACAATGGGATATTTGCATGAGGGTCACCAAAGTCTAATGGCCGCGGCTAAAAAGGAAAACCAAAAAGTAATTGTGAGCATTTTTGTTAATCCTATCCAGTTTGGTCCTTCTGAGGATTTAGCAAGCTATCCTATTGATTTAAATAGAGATAAAATTGCTTGTGAGCAGATGGGGGTAGATTTGATTTTTTGCCCAACTGTTAATGAAATGTATGTTCGTAATTTTAGTAGCTATGTTGATGTTAATGGTTTAACCAACGCATTATGTGGACAAAAGCGTCCGGGGCATTTTAAAGGTGTTTGCACTGTTGTCGCAAAATTATTCAATATTACGCAACCTGATCGTGCTTATTTTGGTCAGAAAGATGCACAGCAGCTAGCTGTAATTAAACGTATGGTAAATGATCTGAATTTTAATATTGAGATTGTTGGTTGTCCGATTGTGCGTGAAGCTGATGGGCTAGCTAAAAGCTCGCGTAATAGTTATTTGTCCGAAAACGAACGATCCGCATCTGTTTGCCTTTATCAAGCTATAGAAAGTGCCAAAGCAATGATAAAGCAGGGGGAAAAGTCAGTAACTGTTATTACAAAAGTTATGCATGAGCTTATAACCAATCAACCCTTAGCTAAAATTGATTATATTGAATTTGTTGATCTAACATCTTTACAATCGGTTGATATGCTTGAGCAAGATTGCTTATGTGTGTTAGCCGTTTATATTGGTAAAACACGGTTAATTGATAATTTTATATATCAACATCCCTAGTTATAACAATATTTTGGTGATAGATATATAAAACCACTTGATATAAAGCGGTTTTTTTGTCATTTGTCGTGTAATAAAAATTTTTTAAGAAGATTAAATCAACGAGTTTATTATTCTGCCAATTTATTGTTTAGCTATTTTACTGTAGAATGGTCAAAATTTTATGCCTTAAATCAGGATTTATGCATTAATTATGAAAAATACGACTTATAATCCACAAGAAATTGAACAACCTATTTACAAACATTGGGAAGAAAGTGGGTATTTCAAACCCAATGGCGATAAGTCTCAACCAAGTTACTGTATTGCTATCCCACCACCAAATGTAACTGGGAGTTTACATATGGGGCATGCATTTCAACAAACTATTATGGATGCCTTAATTCGTTATCATCGTATGCAGGGCAATAATACTTTGTGGCAATCAGGAACCGATCATGCAGGTATAGCAACGCAAATGGTTGTAGAGCGGAAAATTGCTGCAGAAGAAAACAAAACTCGTCATGATTATGGTCGCGATGCATTTATCGAAAAAATCTGGCAATGGAAAGCTGAATCAGGTGGCAGCATTACAAAGCAAATGCGTCGTTTAGGGGATTCAGTTGATTGGGAGCGTGAGCGTTTTACAATGGACCAAGGCTTATCCAATGCCGTTAAGGAAGTTTTTGTTAGATTATATCAAGAAGATCTGATTTATCGCGGCAAACGTTTAGTTAATTGGGATCCAAAACTGCGTACCGCTATTTCTGATCTTGAAGTCGAAAATCGTGAAGTAAAAGGTTCAATGTGGCACTTACGTTATCATCTTGCTGATGGTGTGAAAACATCAGAAGGAAAAGATTATTTAGTTGTCGCCACAACTCGTCCTGAAACATTATTCGGTGACACAGGTATTGCTGTTAATCCTGAAGATCCACGCTATAAAGATCTGATTGGTAAATTTGTAGTCTTACCGTTCGTAAATCGTCGCATTCCTATTATTGGTGATGAACATGCCGATATGACTAAAGGTACTGGTTGTGTAAAAATCACACCTGCTCATGACTTTAATGACTATGAAGTTGGGCACCGTCATCAGTTACCAATGATAAATATCCTAACTTTTGATGGTAATATTCGTACACAAGCTGAAGTATTTGATACTAACGGAGAACCTAGCACGTTATATTCAACTGATATACCATTAGAATTTCAGAATTTAGAGCGTTTTGCTGCCCGTAAAGCTATTCTTGCACAATGTGAAAAACTAGGTATTTTGGAAAAAATAGAACCTCATGATTTAACCATTCCTTATGGTGATCGTGGCGGTGTTGTTATTGAACCTATGTTGACGGACCAATGGTATGTGCGAGCCAAAGTGCTCGCAAAACCAGCCATTGATGCGGTCAAAAATGGCGATATTCAGTTCGTACCAAAACAATACGAAAACATGTATTTTTCTTGGATGAATGATATTCAAGATTGGTGTATTTCCCGTCAATTATGGTGGGGACACCGTATTCCTGCGTGGTATGATAAACAAGGTAATGTATATGTGGGGCGTGATGAAGCTGAAGTACGACGTGAAAATAATTTGTCAAATGATATTGAGTTAGAGCAAGATGAAGATGTGCTTGATACTTGGTTCTCGTCTGCGCTTTGGACATTTTCAACGTTAGGTTGGCCAGAAAATACTGACGACTTAACCACGTTTCATCCAACGAATGTGCTAGTGACCGGTTTTGATATTATATTCTTTTGGGTAGCTAGAATGATCATGATGACCATGCATTTTATAAAAGATGAACATGGAAAACCGCAAGTCCCATTTAAAACGGTGTATGTCACGGGTCTAATTCGTGATGAAGAAGGACAAAAAATGTCAAAATCTAAAGGAAACGTTATCGATCCTTTAGATATGATTGATGGTATTTCTTTAGCTGATTTGTTAAAAAAACGAACAGGCAATATGATGCAACCACAACTTGCTGAGAAAATTGCTAAGCGAACAGAAAAGCAATTCCCAAATGGCATTGAAACGCATGGTACTGATGCACTACGATTTACACTCGCAGCACTAGCATCAACAGGGCGTGATATTAATTGGGATTTAAAACGTTTAGAAGGTTATCGTAATTTCTGTAATAAACTATGGAATGCAAGCCGTTATGTGTTAATGAATACTGAGCAGCATGATTGTGGTTTTAAAGGAGGAGATTTAGATTATTCGCTAGCTGATAAATGGATTTTGGCTGAATTTAATCAAACAGTTAAAAATTATCGTGAGGCATTTGATACTTATCGTTTTGATTTGGCTGCTAATATTTTATATGAATTCACTTGGAACCAGTTCTGTGATTGGTATTTAGAACTAACGAAATCCATTTTAGCTAATGGCGAAACATCGCAGCAACGTGCAGCTCGTCATACGTTAGTGACTGTATTAGATGCTCTATTACGTCTGGCTCATCCAATTATTCCATTTATAACGGAAGAAATTTGGCAAAATGTAAAACCACTAATGGATATTAAAGCTGATACCATTATGTTACAACCAATGCCTATTTTTGATAACCAGTCTTCAAATGATGAGGCAGTTGCAGATATTAATTGGATAAAAGATGCGGTAATTGCTGTACGTAATATTCGTGCAGAAATGAACATTGCACCAAGTAAGCCACTACAGTTATTAATTCGTAAAGCGTCACCAACAGTGCATCGAATTACTAGCAATAATATTAGTTTTATTGAATCATTAGCAAGATTATCTGAAATAGTCTTATTAGATGAAAATGAAACTGGACCTTTATCAGTAACTAAATTAGTTGACGGTGCGGAATTATTAATACCTATGGTAGGATTAATTAATAAAGAAAATGAACTTGCTCGTTTAGAAAAAGAAATTGCACGCATTGAAGGTGAAATTATGCGGATTGCAAACAAGTTATCTAACGCAAGCTTTGTTGATAAAGCACCTGCGGCAGTAGTCACTAAAGAGAAAGAAAAACAACAAGGTTATATTAATGATAAAGCCAAACTGCAAGAACAATATTTGCTGATAAAAAATCTTTAATATTAATAATAAAAAGCCTCTCAAATGAGAGGCTTCAGATTGATGACAAAGAGCCCTCTTTTTGGCGAGTTCTTTGATCTAATAATAAGAGGAATTCTTCTATGCTAAAAAAACAACTCCAGCGACACCAGAAAAAATAGAGCAAATCTCGCTAGATGCGCTTGTCCCTTAAAATCATCTTGTTCGTAAAATAGCTAAAGTCATTGATTTTGAATTTATTCGAGAAGCGGTAGCACCACTTTATTGCCCTAATAATAGTCATCCAGCAGAAGATCCGGTCAGACTGTTTAAAATCATGCTATTGGGGTATCTTTTCGGTATCCCCAGTGAACGTCGTCTGGTTCAGGAAATTCAGGTCAATTTAGCTTACCGCTGGTTTCTGGAATGGGATTAACCGAAAAAGTGATTGACGCCTCAACACTCAGCCAAAATCGTCGCCGTCGGTTTAATGACAGTGAAATCTATCAACAGATTTTTGATAATATTGTTGAGCAGGCCATTGCCAAATGGTTGATAAGTGGTCGGGTTTTATATACGGATAGTACTCACCTGAAAGCAAATGCCAATAAAGGCAAAGCACGTAATGAGCAGCGTATTGTTGAGCCCAGTCATTATATTGATGCGCTTAATCAAGCCATCAACGCAGAAAGAGAATTAAACGGAAAAAAGCTTTAAAGCCATCGACGGTAGAGAAATACAAGGAGATTAAAGTCAGTACAACAGATCTGAACAGTGGCTTTATGCATTGGGAAGGCAAGCCTAAAGGATTTTTCTACTTAGATCACCGAACGGTTGATGGCAAACATAATTTAATTACCGATACCTATGTCACAGCTGGAAATATTCATGATTCCCAGCCTTACATGGCTCGATTAAAACGCCAATTAGAGCGATTTGGCTTTAATCCGGTTGGTGTCGGTCTTGATGCGGGTTATTTTACGGCTCCCATTTGCCATTTACTGCTGGCAGAGCAGATATATCCGGTGTTGGGTTATCGTCGTCCCACCCATGGTGCGAATCCCATCAGAAAAAAGCAGTTTATCTATAACAGTCAAAACGATACTTATACTTGCCCAAACGGGCAAACATTAATATATAAAACTACCAGCAGGGAAGGTTATCGTCATTATCATTCTGATTCAACAACCTGAAAAGTCTGTCCGTTATTGTCACAGTGTACACAGAGTAAAAATACACAGAAAGTCATCACACGCCATATCTGGGAAGCAGATAAAGAAAAGGCCAACGAAATTCGTTTAAGTCAGTGGGGTAAAGAAGTTTATGCTCGACGAAAAGAGACCATAGAGCGCAGCTTTGCTGATGCTAAACAACACCACGGACATCGCTATGCACGATTTAGAGGAAGAGCGCACAGTGTTTATTGGCCGCAACGGCTCAAAATATCAAGAAAATAGAGATAAAGTGTAATAGTCTTTACTTAATCTGACATTTAAGTTATTTTATAACACAAAAGGAGAGTCAGAAATGAATCAAACAGCCAAAATCATTAAACCTAAATTAGGCCTTCTAGAATTAGCTAAGCAACTCGGTAACGTTCAACAAGCTTGCAAAGTCATGGGATACAGTCGAGATAGTTATTATCGCTTTAAAAAATTGTATGAGCAAGGGGGAGAGCTTGCGCTTCAAGAAATTAGTCGTAAAAAGCCTATCGAAAAAAATCGGGTAGAGCCGCATATCGAACAAGCCGTTGTCAATATGGCCTATGAATATCCAGCTTATGGGCAACATAGGGTCGCCAATCAACTCCGTCAAGAAGGCATAATGGTGTCAGGTAGTGGTGTACGCTCTATTTGGCTACGCTATGATTTAGAAAGTTTTAAAAAACGCTTAATTGCGCTAGAAACCAAAGTGGCATAAGAAGGATGTGTGCTCACTGAAAATCAATTACAGGCTCTTGAAAAAGCCAAAGCATCACGAGAAGCGCATGGCGAAATTGAGACACATCATCCGGGTTATTTATGTGCACAAGATACCTATTATGTAGGGCATATTAAAGGCATAGGGAAAATATACCAACAAACATTTATTGATACCTATTCCAGACTCGCTTTTGCTAAAGTCTATACCGAGAAAAACAGTCTGATTGCTGCCGATATGCTCAATGATAAAGTGCTTCCTTTCTTTGACTACGAACAAGCGCCACTTTTACGCATTCTTACAGACCGAGGTACGGAATATAACGGTCATAAGGAGAGCCATGCTTATGAACTTTATCTTAATCTAGAAGATATTGAACACACCAAGACCAAAGCCTACAGTCCACAAACTAACGGTATTTGTGAGCGATTCCATAAGACGATAAAAACAGAATGTTATGATATTTTATTTCGACGTAAGATTTACACGCAATTGAGTGAAATACAAAACGACATTGAGCAATGGCTTGAGTTTTACAATCGAGAAAGAGCACACTCGGGAAAGTATTGTTATGGAAAGACACCATGGCAAACATGGAATGATGCAAGAGGGTTGGTTAAGGAAAAGCAATTAGAGAATTTATTTTGTTCATCAGACACGCATTTTGTTAAAATGAAGACCGATGAGTAATATGTGTCTGTCAGATTAAGTTTGAGCTACTACAGCTTAACTATTTATCTTATAATACTTTTTAAAATTAGATAAGAGTTTAAATAAGAGAAATGGTGGGTTGTGAGGGGATCGAACCCGCGACCAATTGATTAAGAGTCAACTGCTCTACCGACTGAGCTAACAACCCACTTAAATATTTCCGCCTATTCTATATAATTTAGATTAATAATGCAAATTATCAATCTAATTTTATTTATCAGGATATTTTGATATAAATCTCAGAAATATCAAAATTAGTATTATAATATTGTAAAACTAAAATAGTTATAAAATCAATATTATTTATCTAACTAAAACTTGTTGTCATAATTCACATTAATTCGCAATTTAACTTTGGAGGCAAAAATCCTAGATTACACCATGAAGTGCAATTCTTCTTAGCTCCTTAGAATAAAAATCGGCAGGGCTTTTAAACTTATGCCGTTTTCTTGGGCGTGTGTTCAATAGATATTGTATTTTCTTTATCTGTTTGTCGTCAACTGTAACTCTCCCCTAAAATAGTACAGCAAAAAAGTAGAAAATTCTCTATGATAAAAGTAAAAGGGGATTTAATGATGAAAAAAATGACTGAACATCAAATCGTCGCTATTTTAAAAGAAGCTGAAGCAGGTATTCCTGTCAAGGAACTCTGCCGTAAATATGGCATGGGTAATTCAACTTTTTATAAATGGCGGGAAAAATACGGCGGAATGGAAACTTCGGATATCAAACGCTTAAAAGAGCTGGAGGCTGAAAA
>NZ_LZHJ01000069.1:0-39194 GCF_001690815.1 Gilliamella sp. GillExp13
AGTTATGTAGAAAGCCGGAAAACGCGAGGACATTGGGAGGGAGATACGATTATTAGCCGTAAAGACAAGCAAGCATTGGTGACATTAGTTGAACGCAAAACAGGGCTAGTATTAATTGGGCGCCTCAATCAACGTACCGCCTCCGAAACGAGAGATATGATAATAAAATTGCTAACGCCGTTTAAAAAAATGGTTAAAAGCATCACCTTTGATAATGGAACCGAATTTAATTATCATTATGCTATTGAGCAATTATTTAAACACCACCGTGTACTTTGCGGAGCCTTATAAAAGCTGGCAAAGAGGCACAAATGAAAACACCAATGGCTTAATACGTCAGTTTATACCTAAGTCAGCGGCCATTTCATTAGTTGACGACAAACAGATAAAGAAAATTCAATATCTATTGAACACACGCCCAAGAAAACGGCATAAGTTTAAAAGCCCTGCCGATTTTTATTCTAAGGAGTTAAGAAGAATTGCACTTCATGTTTGAATCCAGGGTTTTTAATAAACCAATTTTTCATAAACGGTTATTTATTTTTTTCCCGCTCAATTGCACGGTAGCCAATATCATGGCGATAAAAACAACCATGCCAATAGATGTCTTTGGCTTGCTGATAAGCACGTTGTTGAGCTTCAAGTACTGTGTTGCCAAGTGTAGTTACACATAATACTCGTCCCCCATTGGTGTAGACTCGCCCTTTTTCTAAACTAGTACCTGCATGGAAAATTTTACAATCTTCTGTTGATTCTGCTGGTAGTCCAAGAATTATATCTTGGGTATGATATTCACCCGGATAACCGCCTGCAGCTAGCACTACACCTAATGCGGATCTTGGATCCCATTTTGATTTGACCGTATCTAATTTGCCTTCTACCGCCGCTAAGCAAAGTTTGACCAAATCTGATTGCATTCGCATCATTATCGGCTGTGTTTCGGGATCGCCAAATCGGCAGTTGAATTCAATAACTTTTGGATTGCCGTTTTTGTCAATCATTAAGCCAGCATATAAAAAGCCGACATAGACGTTGCCTTCTTGCGCCATACCATTGACCGTTGGATAGATGATCTCATCTATTACCTTTGCAAAAACCGCATCAGTTACAACAGGAGCTGGCGAATACGCGCCCATGCCACCCGTGTTTAAACCTGTATCGCCGTCGCCAACACGTTTATGATCTTGGCTAGTTGCCATTGGCTCTACATGTTTACCATCCACCATCACAATAAAGCTAGCTTCTTCACCCTCGAGAAACTCTTCAATCACTACTCGGTGACCTGCATCACCAAAGGCATTTCCAGCTAACATATCACGAACGGCGTCTTCGGCCTCTTTTAGTGTCATGGCAACAATAACGCCTTTACCAGCCGCAAGTCCATCAGCTTTAATCACGATCGGTGCGCCCTTTTCACGGATATAAGCAATTGCTGGTTCAACTTCAGTAAAGTTTTGATATTCAGCTGTTGGAATTTTATGACGTGCTAAAAAATCTTTAGTAAAAGCTTTTGACCCTTCCAGTTGAGCGGCCGATTTTGTTGGACCGAAGATTTTCAATCCTGCTTTTTGGAAGCTATCAACAATGCCAATAACCAGTGGTGCTTCAGGACCAACAATGGTCAAATCCACTTGCTGTTGCTGGGCAAAGTTAAGCAGTCCACTTACATCGGTGGCTTTGATATTAATATTTTCTAAACTTGGTTCCAGCGCAGTACCAGCATTGCCAGGTGCAACAAAAACTTTAGAAACCAATGGAGATAGTGCTGCTTTCCAAGCAAGCGCATGTTCACGCCCACCATTACCAATTACTAATACTTTCATAAAAGATCCTTTTAAGATGCCTTTCATAATATAAAGATATATATAGATAACTAATTTTTAAAAAACTAACAAAGTGATCACACAATTAATGCCTAAAATGACGCATTTTAGTAAAGATCATTGCGATATTGTGCTCATTTGCGGCTTGGATCACTTCATCATCTCGAATCGAACCACCGGGTTGAATCACACAAGTCACACCTACGGCTGCAGCGGCATCGACGCCATCTCTAAATGGGAAAAACGCATCAGAAGCAACAACTGATCCAGCAACGTTTAAATTTTCATCTTTAGCTTTAATTCCCGCTATTTTAGCAGAGTAAACACGACTCATCTGCCCTGCTCCAATACCAATTGTCATATTATCTTTTGCATAGACAATGGCATTTGACTTAACAAATTTTGCCACTTTCCAACAAAATAGCGCATCTGAAAGCTCTTGAGCAGTTGGTTTACGTTTGGTTACTACAGTTAATTCATTTGGCGATATCATACCTAGATCGCGATCTTGCACTAATAAACCGCCATTGACACGTTTAAAATCTAAACTTACTGATGCTGGTGTTGACCACTCACCACATTCAAGTACACGCACATTTTTTTTAGCTTGAGTAATGGTTAAAGCTTCTTGGCTAACTGATGGGGCAATAATTACTTCTACAAATTGTTTATCAACAATGGCTTTTGCGGTATCTGCATCAAGTTGTCGATTAAAGGCTATAATGCCACCAAAAGCTGAAGTTGGATCAGTTTTAAAGGCTTTTTCATAAGCATGTAAAATATTATCACTAACCGCTACACCACAAGGATTAGCATGTTTTACAATCACACACGCTGGCTCATCAAATGATTTTACACATTCAAGCGCAGCGTCAGTATCAGCAATATTGTTATAAGAAAGGGCTTTACCTTGCAACTGGTTTGCTGTTGCAATCGAGGCTTCTTTGACATCTTGCTCAACATAAAAAGCCGCTTGCTGATGTGCGTTTTCACCGTAACGCATATTCTGTTTTTTAATGAATTGTAGATTTAAAGTTCGAGGAAACTCGCCCGATGGTTGATTGGTTTCACCCATGTAAGGTGGCACTAATTGCCCAAAATAGTTGGCTATCATACCATCATATTTGGCCGTATGTTCAAAGGCTTTAATTGCAAGGTTAAAACGATATTTAAATGAAAGGGAGTTTTGGTTACTATCCATCATATTGATGATATTTTCATAATCACCACAATCAACTACAATGGCAACATCTTTATGATTTTTGGCAGCAGATCGAACCATTGTCGGGCCACCAATGTCAATGTTTTCAACCGCATCATCTAACGTACAATCTGGTTTAGCGACAGTTTGCGCAAAGGGGTAAAGATTAACAACCACCATATCAATCGGTGCAATTTGGTGTTGTTGCATAATAGCATCATCAATACCCCGTCGCCCTAAAATTGCCCCATGGATTTTAGGATGTAAGGTTTTAACTCGCCCGTCCATCATTTCAGGGAAACCAGTGTAATTGGATACTTCAATAACAGGTATTTGGTTTTCCATTAATAATTTTGCTGTTCCCCCAGTCGAAAGGAGTTCCACATTACGTTCTGATAAGGCTTTTGCAAATTCTAAAATACCGGTTTTGTCGGACACACTAAGTAAAGCACGACGGATAGGACGAAACTGCTGCATGAAAGGCTCCGAAATTGATATCTACAATCTAAGTATTGAGCCAACATTATATATAAATTAAAGATAGAAGTTTAGTGTTAACTTATCAAAAACGATCAAAGTAGTTGAATGATAATATTTGACTTTATTTCGATTTTGACAAATCAGCTATATTTTTATTCTTGACAAAATACCTAACACTTCCACCTCCAAAATGCTTGTTTGACATGTTATGCACGCTTATTTGTCGGCATATTTTGACGACACGTATAAATGGTTATATTAACCTTTAAACGTTATAAAGATAGGTCTATTTTTCGTTTTACATAACTCAGGTAGTATATTGATTTTATATTTTTCCCAAAAGATAGATTGTCGTAATACTGTTACTTTTGGATACATCGGTAGTAGAAAATTTACAACATTTTGGTTGAATAAAACCCTAGACTAGCTAGGGTATTAATTAAGTTTATTGATTTAAATATTTGACTATTAATTCTTCGCTTTATATTCAGCATAATATTCTTTTGCTAATTTACGCATTGATAATCCAATTGCGGCATATTGATATTCATTTAAGTTTGCTAACGATGCTCGAGCAGAAGGATGTTCTACAGCAAATCCCTTACCAGGTAGTAATACAACACCTGCTTCATCAGCAATTCTGAATAACATTTCAGATGGATTTTTATTTTTTAGGATCCATTTAGCAAATTTATCGTCATATAATTCTCGGCAAATATGTTCAAGATCCACTAGAGTGTAATAATCTACACTGTTTTCATCGGTTTGATGTTTAAGACCTAAATGTTGATAAAGTGATGCTGCGCGGCGTCGAATTAGCGATTTTAATGCTGTTTTATAGCTTTGATCACTATCCATCATTTCACATAATGCAAATAATACCATTTGTACTTGCTGTGGTGTTGATAGTCCAGCAGTATGGTTTAATGCAACCGCACGACTATCGGCTACTAAACGGTCTATAAATTTTAGATTTTCAGGGTCAGTAACAATTGAGCTATATCGTTTATTTAAGATCTGTTTGGTTTTGCTTGGTAACGCTTTAATGGCTTTATCTATTACATTATCATGTGCTGTTGCAATAACACCTAAACGCCAACCTGTAGCACCAAAATATTTAGAGAATGAATAAACTAAAATAGTATTTTGAGGGCAAATTGCAAATAAAGATTGGAAATCATCGGCAAATGTTCCATAAACGTCATCAGTCAAAATGATCAATTCAGGGCGTTTTTTAACAATCTCAGCAATGATTTTTAAACTTTTATCATCAATTTTAACTGATGGTGGATTTGAAGGATTAACAACAAAAAAGGCTTTAATTGCTGGATCTTCTAATTTACGCAATTCTGACTCAGGATACTGCCAATTTGAGTTAGGATCAGAATTGATTAATACCTCAACTAATTGGTAATCATTAAGTTCAGGAATTTCGAGATAAGGCGTGAATATAGGTGCGCCAATGGCAATTTTGTCACCTTTTTGGATTAATCCATTTTCTTTCATTGAGTTAAAAATATAAGCCATGGCAGCTGTGCCACCTTCAACAGCAAATAAATCTATATCATTACGATCCAGATATTGAGCACCCATTTGTTGTAAAACATATGCTTTAACCACATCTTCACTAAAATGTAGCATTCTATCTGGTACTGGATAATTACATCCTAAAATACCTTCTACCATTTCTTGTAAAAAGGCGTTTTCGTCAAGCCCTAGTTGATCACGAATATAAGAAAATGCCTTACCTAAAAAGGCAACACCAGGAGTGTTGTAATTTTGGCAAATAAAATGTTCAAAGCGTCCTGTTAGTCCTGCTTTAATTGGCATGCCACCAATACCTTCATTTAAATATGAAAATGACATTTCGGATTCTTGGGTTGCAAATACACCTAATTGGAAAAAAGCTTGGCGAGGCCAAGTAGCAAGAAAGTTGGGATTGCCTCTACCTGCATTTAACATTACGCGATCGGTATGACTTTGTGCCAGTTTAATTAAGTTATCTTTTAATTCAAAAGGACTTAAATTAGCATATTGACTGTATTCTGTTTTGTTTTTCATACATTTGTATCCTTAATTTGATGGATCAATTAAACAAAAGCAACAACTAATGGTCCTAATAAAGTTAGGAAAACATTAGCTAAAGCATAAGTAATGGCAAAAGAGTTGGTTGGTGTTGAGTTACCGGCTTTATTTAGCACTTCACCAAAAGCAGGATTAGCACTACGCGAACCCGCTAAAGCACCAGCAAACACCGCTACATTTTTATAGCCTAGTACATATTTACCAAAATAAATGGCAAGTAACATTGGCAATAAAGTAACAACAACACCAATTAAAAATAGGGATAAACCTTGTTCTTTAATAGTATTAATCGCTTGAAGACCAGAACTTAAACCAACAACCGCCACAAAACCTGCCAAGCCAAAATCTTTTAAAAGTTGCACAGCACCAGTTGGTATGTTACCGATAGTTTGATGAACAGAGCGATACCAGCCAAATAATAATCCTGATAAAAGCGCACCACCACCAGCTCCTAATGTAATAGGAATATCGCTAACACGTATAACGATTAAACCAATAATAAGACCTACAACAAGCCCTAAACCATGAAATATCCAGTCAGTTTTTTCACTTTTAGTGATTGGAGCACCAATTTTATCCACAACACGACGAAGATCACCATCAGCACCATAAATAGTAATAACATCACCAAGTTTTAAATTAATATCGTTATTAAGTGGAAGGGATTGTCCATCACGATGAATAGCCAAAAGGTATATTCCATGTTTTAATTTCATAACTCCGTCAGATTGAAGTACTTGAGTAAGATTTTGATCCACATAACGGCTATTACGCATTTCAACATCTAGTTTGTTCATCACTACATCCATACCTGATGCTGAATTCACTTCGCTACCAAGTAGATCTTGTGCTTTAATCATAGCGTCACGATGACCCACAACCAGAATGATATCTTTTGACTTTAATACTGTTTCAGGGGTTGCTTCTATTATTTTATTGCCACGTTTAATACGTTCAATACTGATACCATTTACAGTTTGTTCAATATGGGAAACAGTTTGGTTGATTTTATTGGTAATACGATACAAACGACCACTAATATCAGATAAAGCTAAATTTTGATCATTGCCCAATAAGAGCGAACCATGAAGCTGTTCTGCTTGTGCTTTAATTGCATCATCGCCAATATCTCTACCCATTATTTTTGGTAGAATATTGACACACACTATAATGGCACCTAGTGAACCAAATATATAAGTCACTGCATAACCAATAGTGACATTAGCTTGCATTTTACTTAATTCTTCAGCACTTAATCCAAGTTGACTTAATGCATCAGAGGCTGTGCCCATAATGGCAGATTGGGTCAATCCTCCTGCAGCTAAACCAGCAGCAAGGCCTTTGTCTAAATTGAATATTTTAGCTAAAATTACAACAGTCACAAAGCTTGCGACAGCAATAAATAATGCTAAGAATATTTCGCGTAATGTTTTCACGCCTAGTGAACGGAAAAACTGAGGACCACTTTCATAACCCACAGCATAAATAAATAGTGCAAAGAGAATCGACTTAACTCCAGCATCAATAGTAACGCCCAAAACACTTAAAGCAACAGCAACAAGTAACGAACCAGCAACACCACCGAGTTGGAATTTACCCATTCGAATGCCACCAATTAAATACCCTAAACTTAACGATAAAAATAATAGAATTTCTGGGGAGTGTTTAAGTCCATCTAAAACCCAATTTGAAAGCCATTGAAACATATTAATTGTCCTCAAGGAGAAACATAAAGAAATGCGATTAAAGAAAGAGTTTATCCATTAATTTTCATGGACTGTTTATATATTAAACCTATTTAGAATAATGGATATTCAGTTTTGGCAATTAATGCTATCGTTAAAATTAGTTAACAAGCACTATGTTTAACGGAAATTTAATCAAGGACAAGAAATTATTGAAATAATGTATTTAGATTGTATAAGCTCAATTTTTGAATTGAGCTTAATATTTTTAATTAATAAATTTAGACTAATTATATCTTCATTTTATCTTTTATCTGATATGGTTAAATTAGCAAAAAATCTACTTTATTTTGCTTTGAAAATATTTTCTTGAATTTTAGCATCAAGATTATTTATCCAACGATTATAATTTCGATGAACTCCGCCCTGACTATTTTTTAAATTATTGCTCACTGATACATAATTAATAGAGTAGCTCTTTGCAGAATAAGGTATATTCACTACAACTTCAAACTTACGGTTGAATAAACGCCCTCGAATAGTATTACTGTCAATAACATCCATCTTCCATGTACCAAATGCAGCTCGACCATTAGTAGCAGAAGCTAAAATAGCTTTTTTCACTTGATCTTTTGATAGTCCTGTTACTGGGGTGGTAATATTTTGGGGTTCTTGAAATTTACCAGAACATCCAATTAATAGCGAAAGTAATAATGCACCAACGATATATTTTAAAAACTTCATTGTTTACTCCTTTATTTTGTTTGTTTATTACTAATTAGCTTTTTACAGATTAACAGCGTATGACCATAACCTAAATTATCAATATCTTTTTCGACATAAAAACCAGCATTATTAAGGCAATTATAAAATACCTTAGAATGGTAAAAGCGACTATTTCCATTTGCTAAACATGTAAAATACAAAGAAGAAGCGTTTAAACTCAATGCTCCAGCTTCAAAATTTTGTCTATCCCAAAATAGATCCATAATACATACTATAGCATCATCTTTCATGCTACTGTGAATCAATTTTAAAATATGGGTGATTTGTTCAATACTAAAACAATCTAAAAACTGACTCATCCACCAAATATCTGCTTCATTTGGTAATATCTCTGCAGTCAATAAATTGACGGAATAGAAGTCAATGCGATCATCAAAACCTGCTTGCTTAATATTATTTTCGGCAACAGAAATCTGTTCGGGTAGATCTAATAATGTAACTTTGATATTGGGGTTGTGTTTAGCACAATAAATAGCCCATTTACCTGTATTACCACCAACATCATAAATGTGTTTGGGATTCAATTGGGTAATATGAGAAAAAGCAATTGGAAATGAATGATCAGAATAAAAATGATCAAATTCAAACCAACTGTCTTTAGCTTTTTTAGGCAATGACTGTAATGCTGGATATATTGTTTTCCAATTACCAAAGACTTTCAATCCTTCAGGTTTTCCAGACTCAAGCGATTCTTGTAGATAGAACATACTTTGATAACAAATATCTTGAGTAAAATTAAGATTAACTTCGGTCATTTTGTCATGTAATAAATAATGCCCTACTTTACCAAGAATATAGTGCCCATCATTTTTATAGATAACATGCATACTTAATCCAATATCCAACAAAAGCTCAATTGCGTAAGGGGATAAAGAAATTTGTTTTGCTATTTCGTCAAAACAAATGCCTCTTTTCCCTGCTTGATCTATGCAAGTTAAGATACCTTTGTTTTTCATACAAACTATTGCTTGAAAAAAGATAGGATAAAATGCTATTTTTTGTGCTTCTGTTATTGCGTCTAATGCGGTATAAATATCTTTATAATATCCATATCTTATATTTTCTTGTTCAGTCAATCTCTTGCCTTTTTAAATTTTTAATGTATTGTATCAGCACATTGCATACTTAAGTAAATTTATATTAAATAATATTACAAAATATTGTTAAGTAAAGAATTAATTAAAAATATTAACGAAATGAATTTTTCTTTTTCTATTGAAAATTGGTTTGCTTTATCTTCCGGATTATCTAGTAAAGATGATTGGTTTTTGTGGTCTCAACAATTAGAACACGATTGGAGTTTACCTCTACCTAAATCAAATAAACTGCCCATGATGCAAGTGCGCCGAATGAGTACATCATCACGCTTAGCTGTTGAGGTTGGTCTGGAACTTATAAACAATAATAGCGTTGATTTGGCTATCTTTACTAGTCGACATGGTGAATTAGAAAGAACTTATAAAATATTATCTGAACTTAATCAAAATAATGAGATTTCACCTACTGATTTTGCCCTATCAGTTCATAATACGACTGCAGGTTTACTAACAATTGTTGCAAATCAAACAGTTCCTATTACTTCGTTATCAGCACATAATGATAGTTTTCATCAAGGCTTGATAGAAGCATTACCTTTATTAAATCAAAGCAACAAAAAAATACTATTAATAGATTTTGATGGCATCGTTCCCAAATTTTATCAAACGGGTATCAAACAGTTAGTTCCGATTTATGCTGTAGGATACATATTAACAAGTGGCAATGAATTTAGTTGTAAAAGTATAGAAAAAACATCAAAAGTTTATAAGTCAGATTATCCGCAATCTCTTGCTTTTTTGCATGCTTATTTGAATAAACAAAAACAATTTATAGTACAAGGAAACGTTCAAGATTGGCAATGGATAATAAATTTATAGAGAAAATAAACATCTATAATTTTAATCAATATTGGCGTTTATTAATTACTGCGCTAGGCTTTACGTTATTTGGATTATGTGGTTTTTTTATAATTTCACTATTATGGTTTAGTTTGTTAAGAATATTTATTTGGAACAAACATCAACGAAGCATTATTGCCCAAAAAAGTGTTTGTTTTAGTTTTAAAGTTTTTATATGGATAATAAAATCATTAGGGGTAATTAATTATCAATTCAATGGACTTGAGAAACTCAAACAAGACAAAAATTGTTTGGTTGTGGCAAATCACCCTTCTTTGCTTGATGTTGTACTTTTAGCATCAGTAATGCCTCGTTGTGACTGCTTAGTTAAAGGTGAACTTATCAACAATATTTTTATCAGCCGCATCATAAAAACCGCGGGATACATTTTAAATGCCGAATCAGAAAAAATATTACCACAATGCAAACAAATATTGGCAAAAGGTGGGCGAATACTGATATTTCCCGAGGGGACAAGAAGTATACCAAACAAACCAATAAAATTACAAAGAGGTGCCGCTAATATAGCATTACGTTGCCAAGTGGATATTCGAGTCATTCATATAAAATGTGCTCCTCCTTTTCTTATAAAGGAACAGAAATGGTATGATATACCAATAAAAAAAGCTTGTTTTAATATTACTGTCGGAGAAAAAATTTCAATTGCTGATTTTATCAGCCCAAATACAACTGTTGCAGCAAGGCAATTAACACGGTATTTGACTTCAGTATTTAATGAAACTGAAATAAATTAAAACAGTCTCAATGTAAAAGGAAAACTAATGGAAAAACTACATAATGAAATAAAGACACTCATAATTGATGTACTAAATTTGGAAGCTATCACACCTGATGATATCGACTCTCAAGCCCCTTTATTTAATGATGGACTAGGGCTAGATTCTATTGATGCGTTAGAACTTGGTCTTGCTATTAAAAACAAATATGGGATTGTTTTATCTGCAGAAAGTGAAGAAACGAAAAAAGCATTTTACTCAATTCAATCATTAGCTGATTTTATCTCATCACAACAATAGGAGAGACATAGCATGGACAAACAACAGATTTTTGAACAAATTCAGTCTGCACTGGTGCAACTTTTTGAGTTATCAGCAGAAGATATTAAACCTGAGTCTAAACTCTTTGAAGAATTAGATTTAGATAGTATTGATGCTGTTGACTTGGTTGTACACCTTCAAAAAAAGATTGGTAAAAAAGTTGATCCCGAAACATTCAAGTCTGTTAGAACAGTACAAGATGTTGTTGAGGCAATTAATAACTTAGTGAATGCAAAAGAATGAAAATAAATAGAGTTAAGTTAATAATAAATATTGTGACAAATATTCTATTTGTCGGTTACCCATTTATTATTTACTTATCTTTATACTACAACTGGGTTAACCTAGCTATTTTTTATTTAGTTGTTTCTTTTGTTTTACGACTAGTCACTTTACCCAATTTATTTTCAAATATACGTTGGATGATGAAACTTATTGCATGTATAGGTCTATTTTTAGCGTTGATAAGTTGGTTTTGTGCTAAATATCAAACACTCCTTTTTTATCCAGTATTAGTTAACTTCGTATTTTTCATCACATTTGGTTACACCTTATACCAACCACAATCTATGGTTGAAAAATTTGCTAGATTAAAACATGCAAATTTATCTGCAGAGGGTGTTTTATATACGCGAAAAGTAACCTTATATTGGTGTTTATTTTTTATTGTTAATGGAGCTATCGCTTTAACTACTTGCCTGATAAATAATATGTACTGGTGGACTCTATATAATGGTTTGATTAGCTATATTTTGATTGGTATATTTATGGGGGTTGAATGGTTAATACGTCAAAAAATACAACATTAATATCGCTATCAAAGCAACTATTACGATCAGAACATGAAATTGTAGCATTTAGGAATAACCAGCCGTTAACAATAGGTGATTTAAAAATACAGGTTTTAAACATAAATAATGTATTAAATAACTATTCTAATATGCGTTGGGCATTATACATGCAAGATAGTTTTAATTTCATTGCAGGATTATTGGCGCTTTTCTATTCCGGTAAGCAACCAATATTAATCAATCCTCACCACAAAGAAATGAAACATCACTATGATGGTCTATTAATTGATGATATTAAATTTACTAATCAATATTTCTCAAGCAAACAAATTATCAATATTAATAAAATTGATATAAATAATATAATTACAGAAAAGCAATTAATAGAATCTGGATTTAAACACCAAACATTAACATTGTTTACTTCAGGTTCAACTGGAATGCCAAAACCGATTGAAAAATCAATTTCTCAGCTTGAATCAGAGATTACGCTACTTGAAGCGAGCTGGGGAAAATTTGAAAATAACCTATTTATTGCATCGATTTCCCATGAACATATGTATGGTTTAACATTTAAGATAATGTTACCTCTTAGCTGTAAAATTCCATTCATTTGTGAACCTATACTTTATCAAGAGCAGCTAACTACTTATAGCCATGAAAAAATTATTTATATTACAACGCCATCAATAATCAAAAATTTGGATGACAATTTGCCAACAATAAATTGTGATAAAATAATCTCATCTGGCGGCAAGCTTGTATATGAAGAAGCACAATTATGTAGAAAAAGCTATGGCGTATTACCTGATGAAATATATGGCTCAAGCGAAACGGGCATTATAGCAACTCGGCAACAAACACAAGCAGACACACCTTGGAAACTGTTTCCATCAATGCATATCGAATGCAAAAAATCAAAGCCGCCTTTGTTATTTTCACTTTTACTAACTCAACCTGAACAATTAAACGATGAAATCAAGGTAGTGGATGAAAGCCATTTTCATTTAAACGGGCGAATAGATAAGATTATAAAAATATCTGAAAACAGAGTATCGCTAGCATTCATTGAAAAACAGCTTAATCAACTTGATGAGGTGGCACAAGCTATTGTTATTCCGCTAGAACAAAATAATCGAACAATACTCGGTGCAGTTATTGAATTATCTTCCTTATACAAACAGTCATTAAAACAGTATAATCATTTCGGATTAACACAATATTTTCGACTTTTATTGAAAGATACATTATCATTAATTGAAACGCCCAAAAAATGGCGATTTATTGATTCTTTACCTAAAAACTCTCAAGGGAAATGTACTTATATTGATTTAAAAAAATTATTTAATACACAACAAAAACAATGAAAAAAAAGTTTGCAAAGGAAAATATAATTAATATTAGCAACACCTCCGCTGATATTGAACTAACAATCTCATCTGATCTTTTTTGGTTTGAAGGTCATTTTAAATCCCAACCCTTATTACCAGGAGTTGTTCAACTTAACTGGGTGCTTCATTACACACAAAAATATATTGATGATTCATTACACTTATTATCTATCGATGTAATCAAATTTCAATGCCCTGTAATTCCCGAAGATCGCCTTACTTTACATTTAAAATGGCATGAAAAGATTAAAAAACTAGAATTCATCTATACCTTCATCACACCAAACAATAGCAATAAAATAGCAAGTACAGGAAAACTTACTTTATGTCATTAATACAATCGTCTTTACTTGCTAACTATTGTTTTGTTATTCCATCTTACAATCACAGCGAAACTTTACATACGGTTCTAAAAAATATTGAATCTTATAATTTAAAATGCATTTTAATTAATGATGGTAGTTCTAAAGATGCAAAACAAAAGTTAGAACAAGTTTCAGCGTTATATCCATGGGTAACACTATTACACTTACCAACTAATCAGGGCAAAGGCACTGCAGTTATGACAGGCCTTGAATATGCGTTTAATCAAGGTTTCACGCATGCCATACAAATAGATGCTGACGGGCAACATGATAGCCAATTTGTTAAACAATTATTAAAACAGTCACAACTTAACCCTGATGCATTAATATCCGGCAATCCTGTCTATGACAATTCTGTACCTAAACATCGATTAATCGCTAGATATATAACGCATTTTTGGGTATGGATTGAAACTTTATCTTTTTCAATTCAAGATAGTATGTGTGGTTTTCGTATATACCCACTACAGCAAACTGTTGGTCTCACAAAGCGGTGTAAAATAGGTAAAAGAATGGATTTTGATACAGATATAATGGTGAGACTATACTGGCAAGGTACACCATCTATTTTTGTACCGACGCATGTAACTTACCCTAAAGATGGCGTATCACATTTTCACACCTTCAAAGATAATGTTCGAATATCATGGATGCATACTCGTTTATTTTTTGGAATGATTCCGCGCATTCCTTTATTACTTAAAAGAAATAAATATAAAGCTAAAGGTCAAAAACATTGGTCTCAAATACCGGAAAGAAAAGGGCTATTAGGCATCAGATTTATTCTAAAACTTTACCAGATTTTTGGTAGAAAATTTGCTAAATTAGTTATGTTTCCAATTATTACGTATTTTTGGTTAACTGGAAAAACTCAACGCCAAGCATCAAAATCCTATTTAGAAAAAATTAAAAACTATTATGACCAAATCCCTTATGTTGAAAAAAATCATCTTACCTCATTTCGGCATTTCCAACGATTTGGAGAATCACTACTCGATAAAATAGCAAGTTGGCAAGGTGACATTAAACTCAATCAACTTTATTTTTCTAACAATCAAGAATGCTTAGATATTATTTCTGATAAGCGAGGTATTATTTTAATTTGCTCACATCTTGGTGATATAGAAATGTGTAGAGCACTAGCCGAGTTATCACATAATATAAAAATCAATGCGCTTGTTTTAAAAAAAAATGCTATGCGTTTTCAGCAAGTGTTACAGGAAGTAAATCAAGCATCCGCAATTAATTTGGTCCAAGTAGACACTTTAGGTCCAGATACAGCTATTTTACTCAAAGAAAAACTAGATAATGGCGAATGGGTGGCTATTGTTGGTGATCGAACATCAAGCAATCCACATCAAAGAACATCGGATAACTCAATTAGTTGGGCTAATTTCTTAGGTGATCTTGCTCCTTTTCCGAAAGGTCCTTTTATTTTATCTGCTGCTTTAGGTTTTCCTGTTTATTTAATTTGGGGGCTAAAACCTAATGGACGCTTTCAAGTCTACTTTGAGCATTTTTTAGATAAAATTTTGCTGCCAAGACAAAATCGACAAGATGAACTGAACAAAATAATACAAGAGTATGCAAAAAGATTAGAACATTATTGCCTCATTTCTCCACTAGATTGGTTTAACTTTTACGATTTTTGGAGATTTAGTCCACCAACACCAAATAACCTAAATAAAGATTCAGATAAAAATGAAAAATAATTCTAAACGTAGCTCTACTATTGAATATACCACTTCATTTCATGATACCGATGCAATGGGTGTAGTTTGGCATGGCAACTATCTAAAATTTTTTGAAAAAGCTAGAGAAGCTTTATTCCAAAAATTCAATTATGGTTACAAAGAGATGATTGAATCAGGTTACCTTTGGCCTATTGTTGATGCTCGAGTAAAATATATCGCACCAACAATTGCTGAACAGACTTTACAGATTATTGCAACTTTAGAAGAATATGAACATCGTATAAAAATTAATTACACAATAAAAGATAGTTTAACAGGAAAAAAAACAACATCTGGCTATACAATTCAAGTAGCGATATCGGCATCAAACAAAGAAATGAGTTTTGTTACACCTCCAATTTTTTTAGAACGCTTTGGATTATAAAAATGAAGAAATACTTAATTACTATAATTAGCGTAGTAATGATGATGTGCTTTTCCACATCAATCTACGCCATTACACTTGAAGATTTACAACAACAATTTAGTAAACATAAAACCATTCATGCTGATTTTATACAAGAACGTTACATAAATGGTTTATCCGCCCCACTACATTCATCAGGAAAAATGATTATTTCTCAAGATTTAGGATTATGGTGGCAACAACTAACGCCATTTATTATGACGCTAAAAATGAATCAACAGCGAATGGAACAAAGTGTAGACGGACAACAACCTCAAATAATTACAGCAGAAAACCAACCTCAACTGTTCCAGTTTAATCATTTATTGACTGCAATATTTACTGCTGATAAACAATTGCTAGAAAATAATTTTGAGATAATTCTATCAGAACAAAATCAACAATGGACACTTATACTTACGCCTAAAATTGCTCCATTAAATAAAATTTTCAAACAAATAACACTACACGGCAACACATATCTACAAACTATCGCCATAGATGATAAACAAGATGATAAAACTATAATTACATTTAAAAACCACAAAACAACAAAATTAACACAACATGAACAATTGCTATTCAAATAAAATAATAAAACTTAAACATAAAGCAATTTTATGGGGCATTACTGTCATTTGCTTACTGGTTGTTGCATGTCAGCTTATTTCTAACAGTAAATTCAACAGTAGTGTTTTATCCTTACTACCTAAGGAACAAACTAACCATGTTCCAATTGAAATTATTAATGGTTTCCAAGATAGACTCGATAAGCAACTTGTCTGGTTAATTAAACCAGCTAACTCCAATAATTTAGAAGCGGTAAACTGGTGGTATCAACAGTTACAAAAAAATCCCAATTTTATTCAAGTTAATGGGCATTTTGATGAACAATTTCAACAAAATTGGGGACAATTTGCTTACAAATATCGTTATCAGCTAATAGATGTAAATACAACTGAAAGGCTAGAAACACATAAACAATTTGCTTGGGTTCAAAGCCAAATATACTCACCATTTAGTGGTGTTAGTGCAACAGAGCTAAATAAAGATCCATTACTCCTCACCCGTGCCTCACAGTTGAGCCGACTTAGTAATACGGGGAATCTAACCATTCAAAATAATTGGTTAACAGGTAAAGATAAGCAAGGTAATGTATGGTACATGATTTATGCTCAACTGAATGGTTCTTCATTTGATCTAAACCAATCACACAAAATTGTTACCGAGTTGGAAACATTGACTGAACAGTTAAAAACAAATTACCCCGGAACAGAAATATTAAAACGAGGTGTACTCTTCTATAGTGATAATGCAAGTATTGAAGCTAAAAAAGATATTTCGAGAATAGGAAGCCTTTCCATTATTGGTATTATTGTACTAATAATTGCTGTATTTCGTTCTATCACTCCTATTCTTCTTTCATTATTATCAATTTTAATTGGAATTGTTTGTGGATTAGTCGCAGTATTAATGATATTTGGCGAGATTCATGTAATGACATTAGTAATGAGTACAAGCGTTATTGGAATAACCATTGATTATTCATTACATTATTTAACTGAACGATTACTTAATGGTAATAATGAATCGCCGTATGCCAGTTTAAAAAAATTAATATCAACCTTAACTATTGCATTGTGCACCAGTTTTATTGCTTACCTAGTTTTACTAATTGCACCATTTCCAGGATTAAAACAGTTATCTATTTTTGCTGTTTTTGGCTTAATTGGAGCCTTTTTAACTGTTACATGTTGGTATCCTTTTTTAGTAAAAAATTTACCTGTTCGACAAAATATCGGTCATCGCTTCTCCACTTTTTGGCTTAAGCTATGGGAAAATAAAAAAATGCAATGGATAACTTTATCTATTGCTATAGTATTTATTGGTTATGGTTTTAATAATTTAAAGGTTGATGATGATATCAGTAAGTTACAAGTTTTACCTGCCGATCTCCAAAAAGAGGAGCAAGATATAATAAACATAACTCACCAATCCTCAGATCAAAAATGGTTTATCGTATTTGGTGATACAGCAGAACAAACATTACAGCGACTAGAATCTTTTTTACCAAAATTAGAACAAGCAAAACAGCATGGTATTTTTCAACAATATCAAACCATTAATTTACCTTCAATTAAAAAACAGCAATATAATATTACTTTAATAAACAAATTAGCTCCCGAAATTGTGTCTTCACTTCAACAAATTGGTGTGAATGTTAAAATACCGAACATTGAAGATTCAAACGATTTTATTACACCTGAAATGTGGCTGAAAAGCGAAATTAGTCAAGGACAAAATTTGCTATGGTTATCACTACCAAATGGTAAAAGTGCAACATTAATTCCTATTGGAAATGTTAATCAATTAAGCGATATTAGTGCATTATCACAAGTAGATAATGGCATCCATTGGCTCGATCGACACACTGAATTTAATACCATGTTTACCAACTATAGAATCCACTTATCTCAGTTAATTGCTAGTGCAGTAATTATCATATGTATCTGCTTTATCTTTTACAATCGCAAATATGGAGTAATTATAGCGCTAAAAAGCACGCTACCGACTTTACTATCAATAGGAGTTGCACTATCTGTGCATGGCATTATTCGCCAACCATTGAATCTATTTTCTATGCTAGCCCTCATTCTTGTCATTGGTATTGGTATCGATTATAGTCTCTTTTTAGGTAATCATAAAAGCCAAACTAATAGTGCATTATTGGCAGTTACAATGGCTGCGCTAACGACATTACTATCCTTTGGACTACTGATAATTAGCAATACGAATGCCATAATGGGTTTTGGAATTGTGTTAACGAGTGGAATTTTCACCGCTTTTATATTTGCTCCATTAGCTATAAAACAGACAAATATTACTTAGAAAATTTATAAAAATTAAAAATAGGAATATAAGATGAAAAAATATTTAGTTTTAACCATGATGATGTTAGTCATTTTTGTTACTAGTTGCGCTAGTAAAACACAATCTCAAGCATGGTTAACTAAAGAAGTTAAAATTAATCTTCCAGTAATAAATACAAAACAAAATTATCATGATCAGCAGCTGTTAAAATTTAAATATAAAAATCTGGAAAACTCAATTATTACCATAGTTGATATTAGCAACAACCAATTAAAGGTGATTGGTCTTTCTGCTCTAGGTATCAGGCTCTTTGAAATTGATTATGATGGCAGGCTAGTAAAAACAAAACACAATATATTTGTTAAAGAACTACCTGCTCCCGAACAAGTTCTATCTGATATTATGTTGAGTATTTTACCCACTCAAGATTGGCTGACCGTACTACCTGCTGGCTGGCAAATCGTTGATAGCGAGCTACATAGAACATTGCTCAATAACAAACAAGAAACCATAATAGATATAACCTATGCAGAACAACCATCAACGAAGATAAGAAAACCAATTCAAATTGAACATTATATATTTGGTTATAAAATTGCAATTCAAAGTATGGATACAAAATAAATGGTTTATATTACAGCTCTAGGAGCAATCAATAGTTTAGGTAATTCTCTAAATGAAATTAGACAGAATTTAACTAAGCAGTATTGTGCACCACACTGTTTAATTGAAGAAAATAATTGGTTGCTAAACAATAAAAAAACTTGGGTAGGTAAAGTGAAAGCTGATTTACCCAAAATTCCTACACATTTATCACAATATTCAACACGAAATAACCAATTATTATATGGAGCTTACTTACAAATTCAATCCGATATTGATAATGCTATTTTACGTTATGGGGATAAACGAATAGCAATTATTATGGGGACTAGCACCTCAGGCATTCATGAGGGAGATCTCAATTTAAAACATTACTTACAAACGAATATCCATTTACCTACTTTTTCTTACAATCAGCAAGAATTAGGCGATCCATCGTGTTTTTTAACGGCGTTGCTTGGTTTAAAAGGCCCTAGTTACACAATATCAACTGCCTGCACATCTAGTGCTAAAGCAATTATTAGTGGTAAAAGATTAATTGAATCAGGAATCGTTGATGCAGCAATTGTTGGGGGGGCTGATAGCCTGAGCCGAATGCCAATTAATGGATTTAATGCACTTGAATCACTTACTGCAAATCCATGTATGCCCTTTTCACAAAACCGAAATGGAATAAACATCGGCGAAGCAAGCGCTGTATTTTTGCTTACCAAAGAAGAAACAAGTAATATGGTTATTTTAGGCACTGGGGAATCATCTGATGCTCATCATATTTCATCACCCCATCCAGAAGGATTAGGCGCTCAAAAAGCAATGCAAGCGGCTTTAGATAATGCAAGATTAACGACTAATGACATTGGTTATATCAACCTTCATGGAACAGCAACTATATTGAATGATCTTGCCGAAAGTAAAGCTGTTTATCGCTTATTCAATCAAAATTTACCGCCATGTAGCTCAACTAAACATTTAACTGGCCATACTTTAGGTAGTGCTGCAGCGACAGAATTAGCCATTAGCACATTATTGCTTGATCAAAATATTTATTTACCACAACAGGATTTTTCGGTCTCACCATTTGATAAGAATCTTGATAAAATCAATATTGTTACAAAGCGTATGACATTAAATATTCCAATTATAATGTCAAATTCTTTTGCATTTGGTGGTAACAATGCATCTCTTATTATTGGAAAAATATAATGCAATATTACCCAGCGATTTATTATTTACCTCATGAAGAACCAATGGTAATGGTAGAAAAAGTTCATTTAATTAATGATGAACAATGCATTTGTAGTGTTCAAGTTAATAAAAATGGTATTTTGGCATCTTTTTTAAATGATAATAATGAATTACCCAATTTATATGCCATTGAATTAATGGCTCAAACCATCGGCGTATGGAATGGTTACCATGGTATTATTAATAATAAAAAACCACAATTAGGTATGTTACTAGGTGGAAGATCAATAAAAACATTATTACCAAGCTTTCCTCACTATAGCCATTTAGTTATCCATACAAACTTAGTTCTTTTTGATAGCAAACTAGCTAATTTTGATTGTCAAATAAAGATCGACGAACAATGTGTCGTTTCAGGAAAGCTCAATGTCTATGAGCCTGATCAAACTGAATTAGCTCATTTATTCGGTCAAAATCGATTAGGAGAAGAAAAGAAATGAAACGAACAATTCTGGTAACAGGTGCAAGCAAAGGAATTGGTAAAGCTATTGCCTGTAAACTTTCGCAAGATGGTTTTGCCATTGCTGTTCACTACAATAATGATAAGCAAGGTGCAATTGAAACAAAAAACTATATTGAACAATTTGGAGGCACAGCTCGATTAATACAATTCGATGTAAGTAATCGCATACAGTGTCAACAAAATATTGAAGCTGATATCGAACTTTATGGCGCATATTATGGTGTTGTAAATAATGCTGGTATCATTCGTGATGGAGCTTTTCCTGCTTTAACAGAAGATGATTGGAACAATGTCATTCATACTGATCTTGACAGTTTTTATAATGTTCTGCACCCTTGTATTATGCCAATGATAGGACTTCGTAGCGGTGGGCGAATTATTAGTATAACTTCAGTTTCTGGTTTGGTTGGTAATCGTGGACAAGTTAATTATAGTGCAGCAAAAGCAGGGATAATTGGAGCAAGTAAAGCTCTAGCACTTGAGCTTGCTAAACGCAAGATCACAGTAAATTGTATTGCGCCAGGCTTAATTGATACCGGTATTTTAGATATGGAACCTATTGCATTACAAGAGGCAATGAGAATAATACCATTAAAACGCATGGGACAAGTGGACGAAGTAGCTGGGTTAGCAAGTTATTTGATGTCTGATATAGCGGGATACATAACACGCCAAGTAATTTCAATCAACGGAGGGATGGTATGACTAAAAGAGTTGTCATAACTGGAATGGGTGGCGTTACTGCATTTGGTAATGACTGGATAAGTATACAAGAAAAGTTAAAAAAACTAGAAAACGCAGTGAGATATATGCCCGAGTGGGAAATTTACGATGGATTGCATACAAAATTAGGCGCACCTATTGATAATTTTACTATCCCAGAGCATTATACCCGAAAAAAGATACGCTCCATGGGAAGAGTATCTTTATTATCTACAAAAGCAACAGAAATAGCACTCGAAAAATCAGGTTTACTTGATGACCCAATCATTACAAATGGTAAAACAGGAATTGCATTTGGTTCTTCAACTGGTAGTACCCAACCCGTCGCTTCATTTGCTACAATGCTAAATGAAAAACATACCAATAATATTACTGCTACAACTTATGTACAAATGATGCCGCATACTACTGTTGTCAATACTGGTTTATTCTTTGGATTAAAAGGAAGAGTTATTACAACTTCTAGCGCTTGTACATCAGGTAGCCAAGCTATTGGTTATGCTTATGAAGCGATTAAATATGGTATGCAAACAGCAATGGTAGCTGGTGGTGCAGAAGAGTTATGTCCTTCAGAAGCAGCAGTTTTTGATACCTTATTTGCTACCAGTCAAAAGAATGATAATCCCAAAAGTTCTCCTCGCCCATTTGACAAAGATCGTGACGGTTTAGTGATTGGTGAAGGAGCTGGCGCTTTAATTCTTGAAGAATACGAGCATGCAAAAGCGCGAGGAGCAAAAATATATGGTGAAATAGTCGGTTTTATGACAAATTGTGATGCAAGCCATATTACTCAACCACGTAAAGAAACGATGAAACTATGTATCGAGCAAGCATTAAAAAAAGCTAATTTATCACCAGCTGAGATTGGTTACATCAGTGCTCATGGTACAGCTACAGATCGTGGTGATATTGCTGAAAGTAATGCAACTTCTGAAATATTTGGTAATCAAACACCTATCTCATCGTTAAAAAGTTATTTCGGCCATACTCTTGGAGCATGTGGGGCATTAGAAGCTTGGTTAACACTAGAAATGATGCACTCAGGTTGGTTCAATCCAACAATTAACCTAAATAATATTGATCCAGCGTGTGGTGACCTTGACTATATAATGGGAACTGGTCGAAATTTAGATATTGAGTATTTTCAAACCAACAATTTTGCATTTGGTGGGATAAATACTTCAATTATAATCAAACGATTTTAATCTAACCTACACCACAACAATAAATGGGAGCTAATTATAATTATCAGTATAATTAGCTCCAACAAATCAATTAAAAATTGACTTTAATCACAAAAAGGGCTATTACAGCCCGTTTTCTTGTCTAAAAAACAATCTTTCTACACTTTTCATCACGTTCTTCGAAATTCTTTCCGATAGCTTTTGCCTACGTTGATAACAAACTGAGATAATTTTATGTGTTTGTAAGTGAGATAAAATAAAGTCATCACTTGTACTGATTTCGTCAACTAAGCCTTTATTTTTAGCTTGTGTTGCAAACCAGTGTTCGCCTGTTGCAACTTGTTCAATATCGACATTTGGGCGATACTCTTTAACAAAGTCTTTAAATAAAAGATGAGTTTCTTCTAATTCTTGTTTGAATTTTTGACGTCCTTCTTCGGTATTTTCACCAAACATTGTCAATGTACGCTTATACGCACCTGCCGTTTGTAATTCAATGTCTACATCATGTTTTTTGAGTAAGCGGTTAAAATTAGGGATCTGCGCAACCACACCAATTGAACCCACAATGGCAAATGGTGCTGCCACAATTTTGTTAGCAGTACAAGCCATCATATATCCTCCACTCGCCGCAACTTTGTCAACCACTACAGTGAAAGGTATATCACGCCGTCTAAACCGTAATAATTGCGATGCAGCAAGACCATAACCGTGAACTACGCCACCTGGGCTTTCAAGCTTAATGACAACTTTATCTTCAGGCTTAATAACAGCTAATACTGCAGTGATTTCTTGGCGTAATTCTTCAACTTCGTGTGCATCCATGCTGCCATTGAAAGATAATACAAATAATTTAGGTTTAACTTGTTGGTTTGTATTACTTTCTACTGGTTTCGCTACATTATTTGAATCTGAATCTGACGAAGTTTGTTCTGCAGATTTTTCTTGATTTTTAGCTTGTTTCTTTTTTTGTTTAGCTGCTAATTTCGCTTGCTTTCTCTCATTTTTTTTCTGTTTTTTAAGATCTTTCATAAACAGCTTAGCTTCTAACTCGTCCATACTTGACATTAACATGTCGTCTTTAACTTGTTCATATTCTTGGCTAATATCTTTAACCGATAACCGCCCTGCCACCGTTGCTGACTTGCGGCGTTGGCTTAATATAAAAACAAGTACAGCTAAAATTGCTATAACGACTGTTGCTGTTTCAGCTAAAAAAAGTGAATACTCAGAAAACCAATTCATTTAATTATTATCCTTTAATGAAATATATGTTGATTGAATAGATTTAGTAATTATAACAAGATAATTACGAATTGTGCCGAAAAACGATAAAGATAAAATTGTCGCTTTATTCGGCAAATCAAATTATTTATACTGATAACCCAAATTACTGTTAGATGAGAATTAATATGCCATTACATCCAATTACCGAAATAGCTAAACAATGCAACATTCCAGAAGAATTTGTCCTACCTTACGGCAAGCATGTGGCAAAAGTTGATCTATCCATTCTTAAAACCAAGCCAAACAAACCTAACGGTAAATTGGTATTAGTTACTGCTATCACGCCGACACCACTTGGTGAGGGTAAAACAGTTAATACTATCGGGCTAAGTGAGGGCTTAAATTATATTGGTAAGTCCGCAATCGCTTGTATCCGTCAACCAAGTTTAGGTCCTGTATTTGGTGTTAAAGGTGGCGCTGCTGGCGGTGGTAAAGCCGAAGTTTTGCCTATGGAAACATTAAATCTACACTTAACAGGTGACATTCACGCCATTACTGCCGCACATGATTTAGCTTCGGCCGCTTTAGATTCAAGGCTTTATCATGAAGAACGTTTAGGTGATGAATTTACTGCACAAACAGGTTTACCGCGTCTAAACATTGATGTAAATCGCATTGTGTGGAAGCGAGTGATAGATCATAACGATCGTTCACTTCGCAAAATAACTGTCGGTGTTGGCGGTGGCGTTAATGGTATTACGCGCCAAGATGGATTTGAAATTACCGCAGCGTCAGAACTCATGGCAATTTTAGCCTTAGCATCAGATTTACAAGATATGCGTACGCGCATTGGACGCATTATTTTAGCTTATAGTATCCAAGGCGAGGCGATCACCGCAGAACAACTTGAAGTTGCTGGCGCCATGACTGTGTTACTTAAAAATGCGATTAATCCAAACCTAATGCAAACTGTTGAAAATACACCGGTACTTATTCATGCTGGGCCTTTTGCTAATATTGCTCATGGTAACTCATCTGTCATTGCCGATCGCATTGCTTTACAACTTGCTGATTATGTCGTGACTGAAGCGGGCTTTGGTTCGGATATGGGTATGGAAAAATTCTTTAATATCAAATATCGCCAAGCTGGCATTAAAGCTTCATGTGTAGTGCTTGTTGCAACAGTTCGTAGTTTAAAATCTAACAGTGGTAAATATAATATTAAACCTGGGCAAGCAATTCCAAAAGAAATTTCTGAGTCAAACGTTGAATTACTTAAAATTGGTGCTGCCAATTTAGCATGGCATATCAACAATGCCAAAAGCTATGGATTACAAGTAATTGTCGCTATTAATCGCTTTCCACACGACAGTGAAGAAGAATTAGCGTTTTTACAAAAATATGCGATTGAACATGGTGCATTTGCCTGTGAAGTTAGTGAAGTTTTCACTCAAGGCGGTAAAGGCGCTGAAAAATTAGCAAAACATGTTATTAAGGCATGTGATATGCCAAGTGAAATCAAATTGCCTTATCCTGATAATATGCCTCTCGCTGATAAGATTCAAACCATGGTAAAAAAATATGGTGCTAACAAGGCTAATTTATCAGCCACCGCACTGGAAAATATCAAAGAGATCGAAGAATTAAAACTGGATCATTTGCCACTTTGTATTGCTAAAACGCCAATGTCAATTAGTGCTGATGCAAATTTGAAAAATGTTCCTACCGATTTTGATGTCGATATCAGTCATTTAGCAATATCTGCCGGTGCTGGTTTTATTCGTGTTTATGCTGGTAATGTGATGACCATGCCAGGGCTAGGTACTAATCCTGCTTATAGACAAATCGATATTGACAAAGATGGTAATATTGTAGGTTTAAGTTAATGCAAGAAGTAATTATGCAAACCCAAGAACAATATAAAGCATTTATTGACGAAGAAAACTGTATTGGCTGTGGCAAATGTATTCGTGTTTGCCCAACCGATGCTATAGTGGGCAGTAAGCAAGTATTACACATTATTTTGCCACAGTTATGTACCTCGTGTAGTAATTGTATTAATACCTGTCCAACAGACTGTATTACATTAAGTACCTTAGGCACTGTATTAAGTGAATCAGAAGAGTTAGCGCTAACTGAGAAAAAGCAACAGCGATTAAATCACAACCAATTGGTGCCGCCAACAATTTTGTTTCCTCGGACCACACCGATGGCAAACAAAACTAGCACATCGATCGACCGAAAACAGTCTATCGCCGATGCCATTGCTAGAGTAAAAGCCAAAAAAAACCTCGCTAAATAGCGAGGTTTTCATATTACGATAGGACTAATATTAATTAGTCTTTGTTACCACTTCTAAATGCACGTTTTCGGTCATTTTCCGTCAAATGACGTTTACGAAGACGGATAGATAACGGTGTTACTTCAACTAATTCATCATCGTCAATAAACTCTAACGCTTGTTCCAATGACATTTTAATTGGTGGTGAAAGTGTTGTTGCTTCGTCGGTACCTGATGCTCGCATATTAGTCAATTTTTTACCCGTTAAACAGTTAACAGTTAAATCGTTTGAACGAGTATGTATACCAATGATTTGCCCTTCATATACTTCAGCACCATGACCTAGGAATAACTTACCACGGTCTTGTAAACCATATAACGCATAAGCCAATGCTTTACCTGTACCGTTAGAAATCATTACGCCATTATTACGCTGACCAATTTCGCCTGGGCGAATATCATCATAATGACTAAATGTAGAATAAAGTAAACCAGTACCTGAAGTCATAGTCATAAATTCAGTTCTGAAACCGATAAGTCCACGACTTGGAATTACGTAATCTAAACGTACGCGACCTTTACCATCTGGTAACATGTTTGTTAGATCACCTTTACGTAAACCAAGGGCTTCCATTACTGAACCTTGATGCTGTTCTTCAATATCAAGCGTAACTTGTTCAAATGGTTCTTGTTTTTTACCGTCAATTTCTCTAAAAATAACCTTAGGGCGAGAAACACCTAACTCATAACCTTCACGGCGCATATTTTCAATTAGTACTGATAAATGCAATTCACCACGACCCGATACTCTAAAAGCATCGGGATCTGGAGTTTCTTCAACGCGCAGCGCAACATTATGTACAAGCTCTTTATTTAAACGCTCAAGAATTTGTCGAGATGTTACATATTTACCTTCTTTACCAGCAAATGGTGAGCTATTAACATTAAAGAACATCGTTACTGTTGGTTCATCAACAGTTAATGCCGGCAGAGCTTCAACGCAACTGTTATCACAAATCGTGTCAGAGATACCGAGTTCACCAAGACCAGTTAATGCAATAATATCACCAGCTTCGGCAACTTCAGCTTCATAACGTTGCAGCCCTAAATGACCTAGCACTTGCCCTACTTTACCTGTACGTTTGTTACCTTCACTATCAACTATAGTCACTTGTTGATTTGGTTTAACACGACCACGTTTAATACGACCAATACCAATAACGCCAACATAATTATTATAATCAAGTTGAGAAATTTGCATTTGGAATGGACCATCTAAATCCACTTTTGGTGGTTCAACATGTTTAACAATCGCTTCAAATAGTGGCGTCATATCTTCAGCCATATTTTCATGATCTAAGCCCGCAATACCCATTAATGCAGAAGCATAAACAATAGGGAAATCTAGCTGTTCATCAGTAGCTCCTAAATTAACAAATAGATCAAATACTTGGTCAACCACCCAATCAGGGCGAGCTCCTGGTCGGTCTACTTTATTGATAACCACAATCGGTTTTAAACCATAAGCAAATGCTTTTTGCGTTACAAAACGTGTTTGAGGCATTGGTCCATCCATTGCATCAACGAGCAATAATACAGAATCAACCATAGACATAACACGTTCAACTTCACCGCCAAAATCAGCATGTCCTGGGGTATCAACGATATTAATTCGGTAACCATTCCAATCAATAGCGGTATTTTTAGCTAAAATGGTAATACCACGCTCTTTTTCGAGCGCATTAGAGTCCATGATGCGTTCGTTATCGTCACCCCGTAGATTATCTAGCGTACCTGACTGTTTTAATAACTTATCAACCAATGTTGTTTTACCATGGTCAACGTGAGCAATAATGGCAATATTTCTTAAATTTTCAATCACAATTAAAATTCCAATTAGGAGACAGATTCTATAGGCGCAGTATTGTACACCTTTTTAGCCGAAATGTTGATCTATATCACAAAGTTTCTTTAAAAGAAGTTGAACACTTGATACCTTTAGAAAAATATCAATTTATTTGTAAAAAAGTTTCAGGTAACTATACGTTTAAGTATAAAACTGTTTGGCAAATTCATCTACCTTTGCCCAATCTGTATATTCAATAACTGGTTTTGTTACATCAGTATCACCTTTCCCTAACCACATAATAAAGCGGATCATATTGCGATCAAACCAATTATATTGAGGATAATAAAGCGCACCAGCAAAAACAGCAGTAAAAGCTGGTTTCCAGGCTATTTTAGCTAAAAACTTTTTAGTATATAAATTTGTTTCTGGTGTATTTTTATTGGGTTTTCTTGCAACCATATTTACCCCAAAAAATCCAGACTTCATACTATTTAACTGCTGATAATTCTTATCGATAAATGCTTTCATCACTTTGCTATAAAATCCATAACGAATCGAACTTCCCAATAAGGCTGCTTGGTATTGTGTCAAATCGATTTTAGTATCAGGTAAAAGTTCAATAACATCACAATCACATTGACCATTAAGTCGTGTTTTTATGCGTTGCATAATCTTAAATGTCTGTTTTTCATGTGTGGTATAAAGTAATAAAACTTTTATAGCGGAATTCATAACTTGCTGCCTCTTTTGTTAAACTCTTTGGTAAATATCAATTTTACTTTTTTTATGATAAAAATTAAAAGATTGGGGATGATTTTATTAAAAATTTTGATTATAGTGTTACGCTAATTCAACCAGATCGGAACCAATTATGGCAATTTCACCACCAAAGCTAAGTGCAATTATTTTGGCGGCAGGAAAAGGCACACGGATGCATTCCAACCTACCTAAAGTTTTACATAAAATTGGCGCCAAGCCGATGTTACAACATGTGATTGATACAGTTCAACAACTTAATACAAATCGCATCAATATTGTTTATGGACATGGCAAACAACAGCTTAAAGATGCGCTTAAAGAGCAACATGTGCAACTGGTATATCAAGCTGAACAACTAGGTACTGGTCATGCTGTGCAACAAGCTATCCCTTACATTCAAGATGACGAAGATATCTTAATTTTATATGGCGACACTCCGCTTATATCGGCTCAAACACTACAAACTTTAATTGCCAGTAAACCCCAGCAAGGTATCGCTTTATTAACTGTTATTCTTGAAGATCCAACAGGTTATGGTCGAATAGAACGCAAAAATGGCAAAGTTGTTGCTATTGTTGAACAAAAAGATGCTACACCAGAACAACAAAGAATCAACGAAATTAACACAGGCATAATGCTAGTTAACGGAAAATTATTGAAAAGTTGGTTATTACGTTTAACCAATAATAATGTGCAAAAAGAGTTCTACTTAACCGATATTATTGCTTTTGCTTACCAAGATGGTTATGAAATCTTAACCTCGCACCCAGTTCAACAATTTGAAGTTGAAGGTGTTAATAATCGCCTACAATTGGCAATGTTAGAAAGACAATATCAACACCTGCAAGCTCAAAATTTATTACTAGCGGGTGTAACACTGCTTGATCCAAATCGCTTTGACTTACGAGGCACACTATTGCATGGTAAAGATGTTACGATTGATTGTAATGTAATTATTGAAGGAAATGTCAAACTAGGCAATAACGTATTTATTGGTGCAGGCTGTGTCTTAAAAAATTGCTCAATTGATGACAATTCAAGAATCAGTCCGTATAGCATTATTGAAGATTCAACTATCGCTAAACAGTGCACTATCGGACCTTTCGCCCGTCTACGACCTGGTTCACAGCTTGATGAACAAGCCCATGTTGGTAACTTTGTTGAATTAAAAAAAGCACACCTAGGCAAAGCAAGTAAAGCTGGGCACTTAAGCTATCTTGGCGATAGCGAAATTGGTAGTAACGTTAACATTGGTGCAGGAACCATCACCTGTAATTATGACGGTGCAAATAAATTTAAAACTATTATTGAAGATGATGTGTTTGTCGGTTCTGATACGCAATTGATTGCACCTGTAAAAGTAGGTAAAGGTGCAACTATTGCAGCAGGCACAACGGTTACCAATAATGTAAATGAGAATGAGTTGGTCGTAAGTCGAGTTAAACAAAAACAACTTACTGGTTGGAAGAGACCAACAAAGTTAACTGATGAGGAATAAAATATGTGCGGAATTGTAGGAGCTATCGCCAAACGTGATATTTCTGAAATATTATTAGAGGGTTTAAAACGATTAGAATATCGGGGTTATGACTCGGCAGGACTGGCAATTATTTCACCACAAGGTGAATTACAACGCGTTCGTCGTGTTGGCAAAGTACAAGCACTTAAAGATGCCATTGAACAGCATCCACTAAAAGGATCTACAGGAATTGCTCATACTCGCTGGGCAACCCATGGTGAACCAGCCGAACACAATGCTCATCCACATGTATCTGATTTTATTGCTGTTGTGCATAATGGCATTATCGAAAATTTTGAACCACTGCGTGAAAAGCTAATCTCCAAAGGTTACCAATTTCGTTCAGAAACGGATAGTGAAGTTATTGCCCATTTAATTCATAACATCATATCAACAGAAGATTGTTCCTTATTTGACGCTGTACAAAAAGCCATTCCACAACTACGAGGGGCTTATGGTACAGTCATTATGGATACCCGCAATCCAGATATACTTGTCGCAGCACGTTCAGGTAGTCCATTAGTTATTGGTTGTGGCGTAGGTGAGAATTTTATCGCATCCGATCAACTAGCTCTACTACCTGTCACTCGCCAATTTATCTATTTGGAAGAAGGCGATATCGCACTTATTACTCACCGTACGGTGTCAATCTTAGACAAAAATCGTCAAGAAGTAACAAGGCCATGTATAGAATCTGATGCAAAATATGATGCTGGCAGTAAAGCTGGCTACAGTCATTACATGCAAAAAGAGATCTACGAACAACCTAATGCAATAAAAAATACGCTTGAAGGCCGCATGGTACATGGTAAAGTTGATTTTTCCGAACTTGGTGATGAGGCCAAAACCATCTTTAAACAAGTTGAGCATGTTCAAATTGTTGCCTGTGGTACTGCTTATAATGCAGGTATGGTTGCACGTTATTGGTTTGAAGCTTTAGCAGGAATTCCTTGTGATGTCGAGATTGCATCAGAATTTCGTTATCGAAATCCAGCTCGTCGCAAAAATAGTTTATTTATCACTCTTTCACAATCCGGTGAAACAGCTGACACACTCGCTGCATTGCGATTAGCCAAAGAAAATAATTACCTAAGCACCCTTGCTATCTGTAATGTGGCTGCCTCAACACTAGTGCGCGAAGCAGATTTAGTTCTATTAACCAAGGCGGGGGTTGAAATCGGTGTTGCGTCAACTAAAGCCTTTACCACACAATTAACGGTTTTATTGCTACTAGTTGTTAAATTAGGACGCATAAATAATATGGCTGAAAATACTGAGCAGGCTATTGTGCATGCGCTACAAATTCTACCAAACCGCATTGAGCAAGTGCTCACGGCAGAACCTCAAATTAAAAAACTAGCTAGTTATTTTGTTGATAAACATCATGCGCTATTCTTAGGTCGAGGTGATGAGTATCCAATCGCTATGGAGGCTTCGCTAAAACTCAAAGAAATATCTTATATTCACGCTGAAGCCTATGCTGCTGGTGAGCTCAAACATGGCCCACTTGCATTAATTGATGCGGATATGCCAGTGATTGTTATGGCACCAACCAACGAAATGCTAGAAAAATTAAAATCTAATATAGAAGAAGTTCGAGCGCGTGGTGGTCAACTGTATGTTTTTGCTGAACAAGATGCGGAATTTGTTAGTGATGACACCATGCACATCATAAGCCTACCCCATATTGAAGAATTTACTGCACCAATATATTACACGGTACCCACACAACTACTGGCGTATCATGTTGCTTTGATCAAAGGCACCGATGTCGATCAGCCTCGTAATTTGGCAAAATCAGTAACAGTAGAATAGATACGTAAACAACTTACTATTTTTATTTAACTGTGTTGTTATACTTATAGTGCGTAAATATTTTATTTGAATTATAACTATTTAAGGACTGATTCATGGGAATAGAATATAGTATCATTGCAGTGGATGACAGTGTTACACAAGATATTGTTTTAAATGCGTTTAGCTCGTATTGTACTAAAAAAAATGACGAAGAATATTTATTAGATTATGGTGATGAAGTTTATGAAGATATGATTATTTGCAATCATTGTACCTTATATCTATCCTTCAAAGAGAGTAGCAAGGAAATAATAGAGTCGATTGAAATTATTAAACCTTCTGATCATCTAGAGTTAGGAAAAGCCATCTTTTTACTTATTCATGAACATCCAATGTTTATTGCAGGTCCAGATTTTCCATTGATGACAGCAAATAAAAAATGTATAGATTTATTAAAAGTAGAAGATATTGAAACCTATGAAAATACCAAGTTACTTTCGTCATTTGATGAATTCTCTAACCTTTTAACTGGTTACGAATAAATATAAATGACCTAAGAGCCGTCTGATTTTTATAAATTAAAGTAGTTGTATGACCATTTGTTTTTTGAACTCGTTAGTTGCTCTGCGCGAGGAATCGATTGCCACTGTTGTTACCTTCTTTTATTTTTATTTTTATTTTTAGTTTATCATAGCAATGACCTTATAAAACTGGTACTAATTAGTGTAGTCTATCCAAATTTGGAATTAACTTTGATATCATCTAGGCCTGAATATGCTCTATGATATGCATCAGACAATTTTTTACTGAAACTATAAAATCGTTTTGTAATGGTTAAATAACATTTCTTTCCGCATTATATAAGCGCCAGTAGCAAACTCGGGGACTTTTCACTTAAAGAATAAAGCTGATATAGCCTTAAAATTTCCCCTTACAATCAACAATCTGATGTTTTTCGATACGTAGGGCTAAGGCGTTATAAAAGTGGTACAAGGATAGCACTGGTGGTCTGTTTGCTTTTTTATAAGATTTAGAAAATCAACATGTTATTTAGAGGAAAACATGAACCATCTATGGTGCCAAAAATCGTTGACATCGTATCTACTATTACTATACGCAGAAAATTAAAAATCTTTTCTTGATCTTTATCTGATAGCTTTGTGATAATACTTCTTGCTCTTGCATAAGGATCATTGTCGTTTGTGGATTTACTCGGATCACTTAAATGAGTTTTATAATATTCAAGTGTATCATCCAAAAGTATAGATAAAAGTGAGGTAACTACTAATTCAACTTTTCCTATTTTATTCATTTAACAATCTCCTTTTCCATTAGGCTTTATTTTTCACTAGGTTCAACAGCGACTATATCATAAAGAAAGCGTAGCATTCACCGATTTGTTAAAATGCATAATAATCACATAAACCAAAAAGTCACTAAACCTAACTACCAATAAATAAATGGAAAAGCAGAAAGAGTGGTACGAACTTTAATAGAGATATGGCATAATCAGCAAATATCCGAAGATTCAAAAAATAGAAAACAAAAGTTTAAGCGATTTATTAGCTATTATAATACAATTAAATCTCATCAAGCGATATCCAGTAAAAAGCCTTATGAGTGTTTAGAGGGTTATTTTAGTCATGAAATGTAGACAACCCACTGTTTTCTTTTAACAAAGATATTATCAAATTTTTGTGTGGAGATTATTATGAGCCATATGTGGACATTTCAACGTGTTGGTGGGCTTGATCAAGTCGTATTTAAAAGTGCCAGTGATATTATCAATTTACCTGATTTAGATCCTAAATTATGGGTGGCTTTAAGTTGCCCAACAACAGGGTTGGATTTTGATGAACGAACCTTATCTCTACTCGATTCAGATAATGACGGACGTATTCGCATACCTGATATTTTAGATGCCATTAGCTGGACTTGCGATAAAATCAATTCATTTGATAGTATCTTAAGTACAAGTGAAACATTACTATTATCACAAATTAACGCATCGACCCCGCAAGGAAAAAAATTATCAGTCACCGCACAAAGCATTTTAGCTAGCTTAAATAAAAAAAATGTGGATTATTTAACACAAGATGATATACAACAATCAATAAAAATCAATGCTGACAAACTTTATAATGGTGATTTAATCTTTCCTCCATCAAGCGAATTGTCACCAAACATGCAAATGTTTATTACAACAGCAATCAAAACTACTGGTGCACAAAAAGATATGAGTGGGCAAGATGGCATTGATTTAAACATAGCAACCACCTTTGTTGAAAATCTACAAACGTGGTTACAATGGCAAACAAAAATAAGTAATACGCAAACCCCATTTGGTGAAAATACCGCAGAAATTTGGAAACTAATTCAGCTATTAAAACCCAAAATTGATGATTATTTTTTACGTGCTGAATTAGCACAATACGCCCCTCAAGCGCAAACGGCACTTAATGTCGACGAAAAATATATTGTACCAACACAAAACGGATTACTATCTGAAGAAGAATTAGCCGAATTACCGCTATCCAAAATCGACACCACTGATACTCTAGATCTAGTCAATGGGCTAAATCCACTTTGGAAAGCTAAAATCAGCCGATTTAAGGCATTAATAGAGTCATCATTATCCAACCCAGACCAACTAACACAACAAGAATGGCAAAATATAAAACAAAGCTTGCAAGCATATACCACACTTATTAGCACTAAGCCCGAAATGGCACAATTAACCGTTGAAATTGAGCCTTCGGCCAATATAGATGATATTCCTATTAGCATCATTACCAACCTAGCTAACAATGATTTACTGACCGAATTTGAGAAAATGGTTGAACAAGATAATCAAACACCAATATCTGCCTCAGATATTCTAGTGCTAGAAAAATTAGTCCTATTTCATAAACATCTTTACCGTTTGCTAGTTAACTTTGCCTCTTTTGCAGACTTCTTCCAGCCTGAAACACGAGCAGCATTTCAACTTGGTAAACTCTACATTGATGGTCGCTGTGCAACACTTTGCGTTGCGGTCGATAATATTGCCAAACACGCAACCATGGCAAATTATTCTGAACTCTGTTTACTTTATTGTGAATGCACTAGACATGGAGAAAAACAGCTAATTGCAGCAGCAATGACAGCAGGACAAGGTGATTTATTAATTGAAGGTCGCAATGGTGTGTTTATTGACAATAAAGGTAACGATTGGGATGCCAATGTTGTTAAAATAATCACTAAGCCAATCAGCATCCAACAAGCAATTTGGGCTCCTTATCAACGTATGGGGCGTGTGATTACCGAACAAATTAACAAATGGGCAAGCAGCAAAGATGCCGATGTTGAAAAATCAAGTGAACAAGCACTACAAAATCCAGCTAATAAATTTGATATTGGTAAAAGTGTAGGGATTTTTGCTGCAATTAGTTTAGCCATTGGCGCAATCGGCACAGCATTAGCCACAATATTCCAAGCCATTTTTGCACTAGCTTGGTGGCAAGTACCTTTAGTTTTTATTGGGTTATTTCTAATTATTTCAGGACCTTCTGTTATTTTAGCATGGTTAAAATTACGTCGAAGAACGCTTGGGCCATTACTAGAAGCATCTGGTTGGGCAATTAATGGGCAAGTCAAAATTAATTTAATGCTAGGAAGCTTGCTCACTAGCAAAGCCCAGCTCCCTACCAATGCAAAACGTAATTTGCACGATCCAATGAAACAACGTCACAACAAATTAGTTATTATTTTTTGGTTAGCAATTTTACTTAGTATTGGAGTTACAGGAGGCTGGTTATGGCATGAAGGTTACCTTGACCGCTATATCGAACAGCACAAACAAGCACAAACCCAAAACAAAACTGACACAAATGCCAATATTGGTAAATAAAAGCAAAAAACCATTTCGCCGACAACCGTCGGCGAAATGAAACAACCATTAATGCTGATAAACCGGCAAACGACAGCAAATTGCAAGCACCTTTTCTTTCACAGCTTGGATGTTTTGCTCGTCATCGATATTATCTAAAACATCACAAATCCAATTAGCTAAATCTCGCGACTCGGCTTCTCTAAAGCCTCGGCGAGTAATAGCCGGCGTACCGATACGCACACCAGATGTTACAAATGGGCTTTGTGGATCTTTTGGTACACTATTTTTATTAACGGTAATATTAGCACTACCTAAAGCCGCATCAGCTTCTTTACCTGTAATATTTTTATCGACTAAATCAATTAAAAACAGATGGTTTTGTGTTTCACCAGAAACTACTTTATAGCCACGTTGCAAAATCACCTCGACCATAGCTTTAGCGTTTTTCACCACTTGTTGTTGATAGATTTTATACTCAGGCTCCATCGCCTCTTTTAACGCAACTGCTTTAGCGGCAATTACATGCATTAAAGGACCACCTTGCGCTCCTGGAAAGACAGCCGAATTTAACTTTTTATATAATTCTTCACTACCACCTTTAGCCAAAATCAAACCGCCACGAGGACCACCTAAAGTTTTATGAGTTGTAGTAGTAACAACGTGAGCATAAGGAACTGGATTTGGATAAACACCTGCCGCAACTAGCCCTGCCACATGCGCCATATCCACAAACAAATAAGCCCCCACACTATCGGCGATTTCGCGCATACGTTGCCAATCCACTACACCAGAATAAGCCGAAAATCCACCAATAATCATTTTAGGTTTAGATTCTTGGGCTGTTTTAGCTAACTTGTCATAATCAATACGCCCTGATTCATCAACACCATAATCCACAACATGATAAAGTTTACCCGAAAAGCTAACGGGCGAACCATGCGTCAAATGCCCACCTTCAGACAAATTCATACCTAAAACAGTATCGCCTGTATTTAAAAGCGCCATATAAACGGCAAAATTAGCTTGTGAACCTGAATGCGGCTGCACATTAGCATAATCAGCACCAAATAAAGCCTTAGCACGATCAATTGCTAATTTTTCAACAACATCAACATACTCACAACCACCATAATAACGTTTTCCGGGATAACCTTCGGCATATTTATTGGTTAATTGCGAACCTTGCGCTTGCATTACTCGTGGGCTGGTGTAGTTTTCTGATGCGATCAGTTCAAGGTGATCTTCTTGGCGCTGTTCTTCACCTTTAATAGCATTCCACAATTCCGCATCATAATCGGCAATAGTCATATCTTTACTAAACATGTTGGATCCTTATCATCAATTATTTAGTTTGTCAGATTTTGCTTTATCGTTTGCAAAAATGGGTATTACACTTATATGGTTACTTAACAACCAAACGATTTCAATCTTTTTTTATGAGTTATAAGTAATATTAATACATTGCAATAAAATAGTACTGCAACTTTTAAAAGAAATAACTCACATAAATAACATTGCTTAATAGCATCATTTGAACAATTCAAATCTAGTCATAAGAATACTGATTTTATTTAGCATATTTAAAAAAACAATAAAATCAATAGGTTTACATAACCAGCTTTTGGAGGGTAACTGTGTTGCCATTCCACTGTATTGTTTTTTTTTATAAAAAGTAACTTATAAAAACCACTCAAGGTTATGTTGTCTGTTTTGTTTCGGCGTCTGAATGTGCCGACAACAGAGTGAGGTTAGTACGCCAAACAGGGATGTTTGGCGAGTTTGTACTACGTCTGACAAATTTGTCTGAAACAAATTTGACCATCTTAGCAAAGCCAAAGCGAAGATGGTCTCGAAAAGGCGAGTGTCAGGATGATACAAGTAATCCCACAAACGGTGCGTTAAGACCGATCGACAGCGAAGGGGCGCCGTAGACACATTATACGCTAAAGCGTGGGATTGCAAAAGGAGTTCGCTCTAATTCCCCTTGCTAGGACGTATTCAAGATAGCTATTTTATTCCCCAAAGGTCAATACGTCCGAAACCTTGCCGAACTAAAATAGATCACAGCTTTAAACCGCCACAGCGTAATACTGGACTACCTGCCACGCTTTCTGCGTCGGCGGCGGGGGGCGGCGCTATTGTGGCTGTGCCACAACGGCGCAACCCTAAGGGAAACGCCCCAACTTACGCGGGGGCTTTATTCTTGTCTATATTGTCCTCTCAAGCACCGTCCCCCCCCCGCGCCTAAGGATTAAGAATTAAACGCTAAAAGCTAAAGTGCGGAGCAAACAGCGTAATTGCTGTAGCTGGCGCTGCCGTCGAGGACGCCGCCGTCGCCCGAGGTGATAGCAAACTGATTGCTACCTGCCGCGTCGCTTGTCCAGTAGAGGTCGTCGACTAAGCCCGCATCAGCGTAGTTGTACATGCTGCCCCACTCCGTGAAAAATCCAGCACCTATGTGACACTGGTAATAATTACCTGATGAACTAGGTGCTGCGCCTGAAATAGGAGGACTAGCTCTTCTGACCGCATTGGTTAAATCACTTACCCTAGGCATTCGATAACCCAAACTATTACACCATGCTGTTTGATTAGAAACGTTATTTTTTTGAGCACCACGATTAACGAACCACTGCTTTAAGACAAATCCATGTAAATGCCCCAAACTTAGTACACAACTCACGTAGAAAATTAAGCTGCTTGTTTTAGTGTTTTATACTCAATCGGTGTCATGTTATTTAATGCCTCATGCGGTCTTTCGGTGTTATAAATCGTTAGCCATTCTTCGGTTATTCACCTTGCTTGTGCTAAGTTGTTAAAAAGATATAAATCAAGTACTTCAGTACGATAGGTACGATTAAATCGTTCAATATAACCATTTTGATAAGGGCTACCGGGCTTTATATAATCAATGGCTATATCATGTGATTTAGCCCAGTTTATAAAGGTTTTTCCTGTAAATTCTGGCCCATTATCGACCCGTATTTTTAATGGATATCCATGATATTCGGTCAGTTTATCTAAGTAACGGGTAATCCTTCCTGCTGGTAAGCTGACTGCA
>NZ_LZHJ01000070.1:0-17334 GCF_001690815.1 Gilliamella sp. GillExp13
GCTATTGAGTATTATTTAAACACCACCGTGTACTTTGCGGAGCCTTATAAAAGCTGGCAAAGAGGCACAAATGAAAACACCAATGGCTTAATACGTCAGTTTATACCTAAGTCAGCGGCCATTTCATTAGTTGACGACAAACAGATAAAGAAAATACAATATCTATTGAACACACGCCCAAGAAAACGGCATAAGTTTAAAAGCCCTGCCGATTTTTATTCTAAGGAGTTAAGAAGAATTGCACTTCATGGTGTAATCTAGGAATCCTATTTATGGTTTAAATAAAAAAATAAACCCCGAATTATATCGAGGTTTGTCATCAATCTGAAAGGGCAATAATGCCCTTTTTTATCATTTGCTAAATGCAATCAATTATTTTTTATAAGCGTCGTTATGAACACCAACCGCCGCACGTCCAGATGGATCGTTTAAGTTCTTAAATGATTCATCCCATTCAATTGCTTTAGCAGTTGAACATGCAACAGTTGGACCACCAGGTACACAATGAGCCGCACTTTCAACTGGAAATAGTTCATTGAAAATTTCACGATACATATAAGCTTCTTTCGAAGTTGGCGTATTATATGGGAAGCGGAATTTTGCATTTTCTAATTGCTGATCAGTAATTTTACTTTCTGCAATTTCTTTTAATGTATCAATCCAACTATAACCAACACCATCAGAGAATTGTTCTTTTTGACGCCAAACAACAGATGCAGGTAAGTAAGACTCAAATGCTTCACGGACAATATGTTTTTCCATTTTGCCATTGCTACCACACATTTTATCTTTTGGATTAATACGCATTGCGACATCTAAGAATTTTTTATCAAGGAATGGTACTCGAGCTTCAACGCCCCAAGCCGCCATTGCTTTATTCGCACGTGCACAATCATACATATGTAGTGCTGCTAATTTACGTACGGTTTCTTCATGGAACTCTTTAGCATTTGGCGCTTTGTGGAAATAGAGGTAACCGCCGAAAACTTCATCAGCACCTTCACCAGAAAGAACCATTTTTATTCCCATTGCTTTGATTTTACGTGCCATTAAATACATTGGTGTTGAAGCACGAATTGTAGTTACATCATAAGTTTCAATAAAATAAATCACGTCACGAATCGCATCAATACCTTCTTGAATGGTAAAGTTAATTTCGTGGTGAACTGTACCTAGATGATCAGCAACCGCTTGTGCAGCTTTAAGATCTGGAGCACCTTTTAAACCTACAGCAAATGAGTGTAACTGTGGCCACCATGCTTCTGATTTTTCGTGATCTTCAACACGACGTGCTGAGAATTTTTTAGTGATCGCTGAAATGACGGAAGAATCAAGTCCACCTGACAATAAAACACCATATGGCACGTCAGACATTAAATGACTTTTTACAGACTCTTCTAATGCAACACGCAGTGCATTAATATCTGTCTTATTGTCTTTCACATTTTCGTAATCCATCCAGTCACGTTTGTAATACGTTTTGATTTCACCTTCGGTACTAGATAGATAGCATCCCGGAGGGAAAGCTTCAATTGTTTTACAAACAGGCACTAATGCTTTCATTTCAGAGGCAACATAAAATGTACCATTTTCATCATGACCTGTATACATTGGAATAATACCAATATGGTCACGGCCAATAAAATAGCTGCCTTTATTGATATCATAAAGGATAAAAGCAAACATACCTTGTAATTCATCAAGGCAATCAATACCTTTTTCTTGATATAAAGCAAGAATCACTTCGCAGTCAGAACCTGTTTGAAACTCATAACGATCTTTGTACTGATTTCGGAGTTCTTGATGATTATAAATTTCGCCATTTACCGCTAAAACTAGGGTTTTATCTTTATTATAAAGAGGCTGAGATCCTGTATTAACATCTACAATTGATAAACGTTCATGAGCAAGAATTGCTTTATCAGACGCAAAGATACCAGACCAATCAGGACCACGATGACGCTGTAGACATGATAGCTCTAATGCTTTTGTTCGTAGCTGTTCTGGATCTGATTTAATATCAAGAATACCTAAAATCGAACACATTGATTTTCTCCATTTCAAATCGCATAAGCGATACTGTTACAAGTAAAAACTAACTAGATAAAAATTTTTTTATTTTGTTAAACATAAAACAAATATTTAAATAAACAGAATACACATTATTTATACACAATTAAAGCATAATGTGATTATACTTTTCTTACTATTAAAAAAAGTAGCAATTATTTTTTTAACCATTGGCCTTGTCGCTTTATATATTGACCTGCTGGGGTCTTTTCTTGCGCTTTACTACCAGCCTTTTTTTCTACTTCACTTAAAGAGACATTACTTTCAGCTGATACTTTTTGGTATTGTTCTTTACGAGCCTGATTAATTAATTGTGCAATTTCAGAAGCGTTACCTTCGTTTTTCACTACACCTAAATAACCATCAGCCTGTTCACCAACTATCCCTTGTGCTTTGGCTTGGCTTAATGAATCTATTGCTTGATCTAAATTTAATGCAAACGCAGAAAAAGATAACACAACTGAAAATAATACCAAGGTTGCTTTCTTACAGATATTCATAACAAACTCCTTAATAAATACATCATATTTTATTTATTTGAATGTGAGTATAGATTTTTATTAATACTTATAATCAAAAAGACAGATAAAAACAAAATTTATTAATTAATATAATCCAGATTTATTGATTATATTATCTAAAGCTTTATCAACCTTAATATTAATTTCATGGTCTATCTTAACATTTAAATTGATATTAATTGGTTCACTCGGTGCTTGAACTTTAACTGTTGGTGAACATCCCGTTAATACACCTGCTAATATTATAATTGCAATAACATTTCGTACCATAAAATAACCCCTTATTTTGAAGATTTATTTTTTAAATAAGCTTCAATACGTTTACGGATTGGCTCACTAATTTGATCGGATAACTGCAAACTCATAAGCAACTTAGTCATATTTTCTTCTAGGTTGATATTTAAATTAACCGCTTTACCATTTTCGACATCCAAATTACTGCCTTGAATATTCAATTTTAATTTGGCAATGTCATTAGCGTAATCAACTGCGCCTTGTAACTTAGTATAATGAAAATTTTTAATAATATCAGTGAGTATTTTCATATTGGGGTTATTTTGCCCATAGCTTTTGAGGGCAGAATTTTCAAATTGTAAATAACCCTCGTTGATCGTAACTAACTTGCCATTTTTAATGACAAATTTTAAAGCTGTTTCACCCTTTTTCTTTATCTCTGATAACGTAATAGGTAAAACACCATCAATTACACCATCACCAGCAAGCCCTTCAGAAGGATATTGCTTAAAAATATCTTTTAGCTGTATCTGTTTTAACCTTAAATTAAATTGTTGGGGTAATTTAGCTAAATTCAATTTATTTTCTTCAATAAAAACCAAACCAGAGAAGATATTAGCTTGAGCTTTTTTCCATGTAACCGCTCCTTTGTTTGGTGCTTTAAACGAGGCTAAATAGCTTCCAACTAATTTAATCTTTTCAAAAGCGATCCCCATATTTACTTCTTGAATATTTAATACTGGTGTTGAAATAGTAAATTGGTTATCTTTAATAATAATATTGATATCGCCTGTAACCGATTTAATTTCACTAGTTTTATAAATACCATTGAGTTTGTTAATGGTTAATGTTGCTATAGCAGATAGTTGGTTACTATCAAATGGAATGTTTGATTTAAGTTGAATATTGAAATCCCCATTGGAAGAACCAAGGATTAAATCATCAGAAAGATTTGCTTTTTCTAAACTAATTGATGCTTTATCCGAAGTTATTAATTCCAATTGATGACTAGATAGCCAACCAGTAAACGGTAAGACTAAATTACTATTTTGTAAACCAAATTGATTTAGGGATGTTTTAAAAAGGCCGTTTTGTATGTCAATCCGCAAAGCCTGTTGATTAAACAACAAAGTGGCAGACAATTGTGTTATTTCTTGGGTATTGGTTGATAAATTAAGTTGTATTGCTTCTTGCTGTTTACTTATATCAACTTTTAAATCTAATCTCGCTTTATTTTGTTCATAAAGTCGCAGTGTATCTATATGAATCGTTTTAGGTAACCAATAAATAATAGTTGAAATCAAAGAGAGCTCGGGATCAGATTGATTAAGCGTTTCAGTCGTTGTATCAACCGTATTTTCAATAGTTTCTAAAGCTATTTCAGATTCATTGAGTTGCCAATAAATATCTAAATTATTTGCAGTTAACTGCGATAATGAAATTGATAAATTTTTAGCAGTTATAGAAACTTGGGATGGTTTACTGACAGTAAGTTCATCAAAAGTAAGACCTTTAAAGCCAACGCTAACACCATGCCAATCGACAATAATCCCATTTTTCTGCTTGAAAGTCTGCCAATAATGCCACCCAAACAAGCAAAACAATATGAGGAAAAATAAAATACTGAGTACGATCCAATAGCGTTTTTTTAAGCGAACCATAGAAGTTCTCACTTTGACAAAAAGGGTTGCAGGGATTTCCCTGCAATAAATATATTAATTTTGAGATTGCTCACGTTGATTAATATATGCCAAAGCCTTATCAATTCTAGCAAGCGCTCGTTTTTTGCCTACCGCAAAAACAGTTGCATCAACCGATGGCGATTGCCCGATACCTGTTACAGCAACGCGTAATGGCATGCCAACTTTACCCATACCAACATTAAGCTCAGTTGCAGTTGCTTCAATCGCATGATGAATTTTATCAATTTGCCAATCAAAGTCAGCAATAGCTTCAACTTTTGCTTTAATTGTTTCTAATGGCTCTTTGGCGACTGGGCGTAAATGTTTTTTAGCCGCATCGGCATCATAATCTTCAAAATCTCGATAGCAATAAGCACATGATTCAGCCATCTCTTTAAGCGTTTTACAACGTTCACCAAATAACTTAACAATAGTGATAAGATCAGGACCTTTTGATAAATCATATCCTTGTTGGTTCATATGCCAAATTAAATGTTGAGCAACATAATCCGCATCAAGATGGTTGATATAATGGTGATTTAACCAAAGTAATTTTTCAGTATTAAAGGCACTGGCTGATTTACTAACCGCATCTAATGAAAAATAACTAATCATTTCTGGAACAGAAAATATCTCTTGATCACCGTGTGACCAACCAAGACGCACTAAATAGTTAAGTAATGCTTCGGGCAAATAACCATCATCACGATATTGCATGACACTAACCGCTCCGTGACGTTTAGATAATTTTTGTCCATCATCCCCTAAAATCATTGATACATGACCATATTTAGGAATTGGCGCTCCTAATGCTTCTAGGATATTGATCTGGCGTGGTGTGTTGTTGATGTGATCTTCACCACGAATAACATGGGTAATTTCCATATCCCAATCATCAACAACGACACAGAAATTATAAGTTGGTGAACCATCAGTGCGGCGAATAATAAGATCATCAAGCTCTTTATTAGCAATCTCAATTGGGCCACGGATTAAATCATTAAAAATAACAGTACCATCAGTAGGGTTAGCAAAACGAACAACATGTGGCTCATCATGAGTATGCTCTTGTTGTACTGAAGCACAACGGCAATACCCATCGTAACGCGCTTTTTCACCTTTTGCCATCTGCTCTTCACGCAATTTTTCAAGGCGCTCTTTAGAACAGTAGCAACGATAAGCTGTACCTTTGGCTAACATTTCATCGATGACTTGATTATAACGATCAAAGCGTTTAGTCTGATAATAAGGACCTTCGTCCCATGATAATTTTAACCAATTCATACCTTCCATTATTGCTTCAATCGCTTCAGGCGTTGAGCGCTCAAGATCGGTATCTTCAATGCGTAATACAAATGCACCTTTTGCATGGCGAGTATAGAGCCAAGAATAAAGTGCTGTACGAGCACCACCTACATGTAAATAGCCTGTTGGGCTAGGTGCAAAACGGGTTTTGATTTTCATGAAATAATCCTAATAATAACGAAAATAGAGCTTTAACAACAACACGAATACCAGCACCATTTCCTTTAATTCTGCCATATATCAACAAGCAGAATAATATGTTTGTATCGATTCAATTTAGTTGCTTATTCTAACACGCCGAAAGGTTTCGGCAATAGTTCCATTATAGTTAACAGGTTAATTTAACTTGTTAAAAAGTTTCAGGAAAATATACGTTTAAGTATAATATCAGCCTTAACTAGACAGATAAGGCTGAATTATTTAGTACGAATTTAGTATGATTAATGTGCTTCATCCCAATTATCACCCACACCTACATCCACTTTTAATGGTATAGATAGTTGGTAACAATTTTCCATGATCGATTTTATCTGGGCTTTATATTGCTCAACTAATTCTTCTTTTACTTCAAATACTAACTCATCGTGTACTTGCATAACCATTCTAATATTACCTACAGGCAAGCTTTTTATCCATTCACTTACCTTAATCATTGCTGTTTTAATAATATCAGCCGCTGTACCTTGCATTGGAGCATTAATGGCAGCACGCTCAGCACCGCGTCGTTCAATACCACTTCCTGATTTAATTTTCGGAAGATATAAACGTCGACCAGATAGGGTTTCAACATAACCTTGTTCAGCAGCTTGTTGGCGAATTTGGTCCATATACGCTTGAACACCTGGATAGCGCTCAAAATAACGATCGATATAAAACTGAGCTTCTTTACGCGCAATATTAATTTGTTTAGATAAACCAAAGGCGCTCATACCATAAATTAATCCGAAGTTAACCGCCTTTGCACGCCTTCGCTCTTCAGAAGTCACTTCAGATTCAGTTTTACCTAAAATTTCACTAGCCGTAACACGGTGAATGTCTTTGTCATGAGAAAAAGCATAAAGTAAACTTTTATCTTGTGATAGATGCGCCATGATACGTAATTCAATTTGCGAATAATCGGCAGAAATAATCTTATAACCTTTTGGCGCAATAAATGCCTGTCTAATTCGTCGGCCTTCTTGATTACGCACTGGAATATGTTGTAAATTTGGCTCATTTGACGACAATCGCCCAGTTACAGTACCGATTTGATTATAATTGGTATGAATACGATGATCGATAGGACTAACCATCAATGGCAATTTATCGGTATAAGTATTTTTTAACTTAGCTAAACTACGATAAAGCAAGATCATGCGTGGTAATTCGTATTGATTAGCTAGCTCACTCAAAACATCTTCACTGGTTGATGGCTCGCCCTTTGGTGTCTTTTTGAGAACTGGTAATTGATGTTTATCAAATAAAAGAGCTTGAATCTGTTTAGGTGATGCTGGATTAAATTTTTCACCTGCCAACAATTGTAACGTTTCTTGAATTTCGTTTAATTTCTTTCTCAATTCACTAGAATGTTTATTTAATAACTTAACATCAATCAAAACACCTGTTCGTTCCATTTCTGCTATCAAAGTGGTAAGTGGCATTTCAATATCAGTGAATAAAGCTTTTAATTTTTCATCTTTTTCAAGATCTGGCCATAATTTATTATGCAATTGTAAGGTAACATCGGCATCTTCGGCAGCATATTGTGTGGTTTTTTCCACATCAATGTTATCAATAGTAACCTGAATTTTATCAAATTTAGTTAATTCATCATAAGTAATGGTTTTATGATCCAAATAGCGATTGGCCAAACTATCCATATCATGACGGTCATTACTATTTAATACATAAGATTCAATCATAGTATCAAACGCAATTCCTTGTATGGTTATGCCATAATTTGCTAGCACGCTGTAATCAAATTTTGCATTTTGGGCAATTTTTTTGATTTCTGGATTTTCAAATATTGGTTTTAATTTAGCTAATACATCATCTAGTGGTAATTGCTTAGGAACACCTAAATACTGATGAGAAAGTGGAATATAAGCCGCTTGATGAGGTTCAACACTTAATGATATACCAACTAATTTAGCATGCACGTGATCAACATTATCTGTTTCAGTATCAAAAGCAAATAGTCCACTATTTGTTAATTTTGTGATCCATTCATCTAATTGCTTTTCAGTTAATATACACTGGTAATCAGTCTCTCTTTTTTGTGCTGTTGTTTGTTCTTCTTGAATGAAGTAATTATCATCACCTTCTATAACTTGATTTTTCTGCTGATTTAAAAAAGTACCAGCCATTAATTCTTTTTGCCAACGATGAAAACCATAATAATTAAATAACTCAACTAGAGCCTTAACATCAATATCACCTACCAATAATTGTTCATTGGAAAAATCTAACTTAACATCAGTTTTGATTGTTGCAAGTAAATAAGAAAGATCGGCATCATTTTGATTATCAATCAATTTCTGTTTTAAAGATTTAGCACCTCGGATCTTCAATTTTTCAATATCGTCTAACCGATTATAAATATCCTCGACACCATCAAATTCAGATAACAAACTTTGTGCTGTCTTTTCACCTATACCTGGTACGCCAGGAATATTATCAGACGAATCGCCTCTTAAAGCTAAATAATCAATAATTTTTTCTGGCGGAACACCAAATTTTTTTATTACCCCTTGTGGATCTAATTGGGTATTATTCATCGTATTAATCAATGTAATTCTATCGCTCACTAGCTGCGCCATATCTTTATCGCCAGTACTGATTAATACTTCTAGATTCTCCCTCTCAGCCTGTCTTGCTAATGTACCAATTACATCATCGGCTTCAACACCCTCAATACAAAGTAATGGTAATCCCATAGCTTTCAAAATAGTATGAATAGGTTCAATTTGCGGACGAAGATTTTCAGGCATTTCATCTCGCGTGGCTTTATATTCATTATAAAGCTCATTGCGAAATGATCCTCCTTTTGCATCAAAGACCACAGCAATATGTGTAGGATTGTACTGATTAATTAAACTACGAACCATATTAACCACACCAAAAATAGCGCCTGTAGGCTCACCTTTAGCATTGGTTAATGGTGGACAAGCAAAAAAAGCACGATAAAGATAAGATGATCCATCAATTAAAATAATCGGTGTATTATTTGGCATTATGGTTACCTAAACATTATTTAATTTAATGGCTGATAGTATAACACCTAATTGGTAATAATATTCTTACCAAGTCAACAATATAATGTAAAAAAGTTTCAGGTAACACTATGTTTCAGTATAAAATCATGTGTAAACAACTGTATATTGCGCAATGAGTGTTATATAATAACTCATTCATTTTCGCTTGAGTATGTAATAAATGACACAATTAAGCCCTGCCGCGCAAAAAGTCAAAGAAGCCCTTGCAGCTAAAAATCTTGAAACACCATTATGCCGTCTAGTTATAGATAATAATGAGCGTAAAGCAAAAATCGAGTCGCATTTTCGTGAAATTATGAAGCTAATGGAACTTGATTTATCTGATGATAGCCTTGCACAAACTCCTCACCGCGTGTCGAAAATGTATGTTGATGAGATTTTTTCTGGTCTTTATTACGAAAATTTTCCAAAAATTACGTTAATCGAAAATAAAATGCAAGTTGATGAAATGATAACGGTTCGCGATATTACGCTAACTAGTGTCTGTGAACACCATTTTGTCACAATAGACGGTAAAGCAACGGTTTCTTATATTCCCAAAGATAAAGTCATTGGTTTATCGAAAATTAATCGAATTGTAACTTTTTTTTCCCAACGCCCTCAAGTACAAGAAAGATTAACACAACAAATTTTAGTGGCACTACAAACACTACTAGGTACAGTTAATGTGGCGGTTTCTATTGATGCAACCCATTATTGCGTTAAAGCCCGAGGTATTAAAGACTCCAATAGTATTACAACAACAACTGCACTCGGAGGCGGGTTTAAAACAAACCCAAGCACAAGGCAAGAATTTTTGCGAGCACTAAACCATTATTAATTTTATAAATGAGTATGTTTGAATCACAACAGTTTAAAGTATGACCGAGTCACTTAGCATTTTATCTCAAACAGTGAAAATGCTTGAAGAAAAGCGACAAAATCTAACTTTATATTGCGTGCATCTTCAAGAAAGATTGGTATAATTCTTGGTTACTTAATATAAATAACATTGTTTTCATGAAGATTATCCGTGGTATAACTAATCTAAAAAATCAGTTTTCTCAATGTGTTCTAACCTTGGGAAATTTTGATGGCGTGCATTTAGGACATCAACAATTAATTAACCATATTATTAAACAAGGTAAAAAACTCAATCTTCCCACTGTTGTGATGTTATTTGAGCCGCAACCACTAGAGTTTTTTGCCCAAGATAATGCGCCGTCACGTTTAACTTCATTTCATGAAAAAGTTATTTTTATTGAAAAATTAGGTATCGACTATATTATTGCTATTCCATTTACCCAAACTTTTGCCAATATGTCTGCCGATCATTTTATTCAAGATTGGTTGATCAATAAGCTACAAGCTAAATACATTACAATTGGTGATGATTTTCGGTTCGGATTTGAACGTAAAGGGGATATCAACCTTCTACAACAATATTCGCGAAATCATGATTTTGTAGTAGAAAGCATACCAACATTTGTTTGGAATAATTTTCGTATAAGTAGTACTGCTATTCGCCAAGCACTTTTGAATAGTGATTTTGAATTGGCTCATTGTCTATTAGGTCGTGATTATACAATTCAAGGTCGCGTAGTCCATGGCAATGCTTTAGCAAGGGAATTGGGATTTCCAACAGCAAATATTCACTTACTTCGAAAAAAGCCTGCATTACAAGGAGTCTATTTAGTTAAAGTCAAAAATATCTGCAATAATCAGAATTATCACGGTATCGCCAATATTGGGATAAGACCAACTATTAATGGAAAAACCGCAATACTTGAAGTAAATCTTTTTGACTTTTCGAGTAATATATATGGACAATATTTAGACATAACGTTCATCAAAAAATTACGCGATGAGAAAAAATTTGACTCATTAGCAGAATTAAAACAACAAATTACACAAGATATTTGCACTGCGAAAAAGATCAGTGCAAAATTAACCAATAAAAAGTAGTATCAACACATTTAACTGGAATAAATCAGCATGACAGACTATAAAAATACATTGAATCTACCGGAAACTGGATTCCCAATGCGAGGAGATCTTGCTAAACGCGAACCAGCAATGTTACAAAATTGGTACGATAAAGAACTTTATCGCAAAATTCGCTCGGCCAAAAAAGGTAAAAAAAACTTTATTCTGCATGATGGCCCTCCTTATGCAAACGGAAAACTACATATTGGTCACGCCGTTAATAAAATCCTTAAAGATATTATTATCAAATCAAAAGGGTTAAGCGGTTATAATTCCCCTTATATTCCAGGATGGGATTGTCATGGCTTACCGATTGAACAAAAAGTTGAAGAGCAAGTAGGAAAACCAGGTGTAAAAGTAACACCTGCTGAGTTTCGTCAAATTTGCCGCGATTATGCCGCTTCACAAGTTGAACTACAAAAAGCTGATTTTATCCGTATGGGCGTACTAGGTGATTGGCAAAACCCTTACCGTACAATGGACTACACTACCGAAGCGAATATTATCCGTGCGTTAGGTAGAGTGATAAAAAACGGTCATTTAGTTAAAGGCGCTAAACCTGTTTATTGGTGTACTGATTGTATGTCATCTTTAGCCGAAGCAGAAGTTGAATATTATGATAAATCATCACCAGCAATTGATGTGAAATTTAAAGCTGTTGATAATCAAGCCGTAGCAAATAAATTTGGTATCAATACTGATTTAACCATTTATGCTGTTATCTGGACAACCACGCCTTGGACATTACCAGCTAGCCGCGGGATAGCTTTAAATGCTGATTTTGAATATCAACTTGTTCAAATCAATGATAAAGAGTGCTTAATTTTAGCAACTGATTTAGTTGAATCTGTAATGCAACGCGCCAATATCGACCAATGGAAAGTATTAGGTAGCTGCCAAGGTAATGCTCTTGAGTTGCTACGTTTTAAACACCCATTCCTTGATTTTGATGAACCAGTTGTACTTGGCGAACACGTTACAATTGATGCTGGTACAGGGGCTGTGCATACCGCTCCCGGACATGGTACAGAAGACTTTATGGTCGGTCAAAAATATGGTCTTGAAGTGGCAAATCCAGTTGGTGGTAATGGTTGTTACTTGCCAGGAACGGGCGCTGGTCTCGATGGGTTATTTGTCTTTAAAGCGAATAAAATTGTCGTTGAAATATTAAAAGAACATAACGCACTATTACACTTTGAAAATATTGAACATAGCTATCCATGTTGTTGGCGCCATAAAACACCTGTTATTTATCGTGCAACACCACAATGGTTTATTAGCATGGATAAACAAGGTCTGCGAACCCAATCATTAAAAGAAATTAAGCAAGTTCGTTGGATCCCTGATTGGGGACAAGCACGCATTGAAACCATGGTTACTAATCGCCCTGATTGGTGTATTTCTCGCCAACGCACATGGGGTGTACCTATGACGTTGTTTGTTCACAAAGAGACCGAAGAACTTCATCCTGATACACTAGCATTAGTTGAAAAAGTTGCACAGCTAGTTGAAAAAGATGGCATTCAAGCTTGGTGGGATGCTGATATTAAAGATCTTTTAGGTCCTGATGCTGATGATTATCGTAAAGTACCTGATACGTTAGATGTTTGGTTTGACTCAGGATCAACATTCTCTTCTGTTGTGCGTGCACGCCCTGAATTTGAAGGACATGATGCAGAACTTTATTTAGAAGGTTCAGATCAACATCGCGGTTGGTTTATGTCTTCATTAATGTTATCAACAGCAATTGATAATAAAGCCCCTTATAAACAAGTATTAACACATGGTTTTGTAGTTGACGGTCAAGGCCGTAAAATGTCTAAGTCACTAGGTAATATTGTGACACCACAAGAAGTGATGAACAAACTTGGGGCTGATATTTTACGCCTATGGATTGCATCGACCGATTATTCAGGCGAAATGAGTTATTCGGAAGAAATTATCAAACGAGCTGCCGATAGTTATCGCCGTATTCGTAATACCGCACGTTTTTTACTGGCGAATTTAAATGGATTTGATCCAGCTAAAGATATGGTAAAACCAGAAGATATGGTTGTACTTGATCGCTGGGCGGTTAGTATGGCAAAAGAAGCACAAGAACAAATTATTCAGGCTTATGAAAATTATGATTTCCATAAAGTCGTACAACGTATTATGCAATTTTGCTCAATCGAAATGGGATCATTCTATTTAGATATTATTAAAGATCGCCAATACACAGCAAAAAGTGATAGTATTGCCCGTCACAGTTGCCAAACTGCTTTATATCATATTGCGCAAGCAATGGTTCGTTGGATTGCACCTATTTTATCATTCACTGCTGATGAAATTTGGCAATATCTGCCAATGGCTGATAAACAAGAATTTGTTTTTGAAGATGAGTGGTATACAGCACTATTTACATTGCCAGAAAGCGAAGCATTAAATAGCGAATATTGGGCTCAGATTTTAGCCATTCGTAGCGAAGTGAATAAAGTGCTTGAACAAGGTCGTAATGATAAAGTGATTGGTGGTGCGCTTGAAGCTGCTGTTACGCTTTATGCTGATAAAGATATTGCAGCAACATTAGCTAAATTAGAAAACGAATTACGCTTTGTATTACTAACATCACAAGCTAGCGTAAAACTATTACAAGAAGCACCAGAAAATGCTGTACAAAGCGATATTCAAGGACTAAAAATTGAACTCGCTAAAGCACAAGGTGATAAATGCCCTCGTTGCTGGCACTATACCGTCGATAATGAGCCAACATCACATTTATGTAAGCGTTGTGAAGAAAACATTCACGGCAAAGGCGAGGTAAGGCATTTCGCATAGCAATCTATTTAGTAAATTAAATGGAGCTATGCCAATCCCTTAAGCAATCTAGTACCTTTTCCGTCGACGATTGTCGGCGGAAACATAATAATGAGCACAAACTATATGAAAAAAGATAATGGACTTTACTGGTTATTATTTGCAATCATTGTTTTTATCATTGATATCGCAAGTAAATTTTGGATTATAAATAATTTCTCGCTATTTGAATCAGTGAATCTTTTGCCATTCTTCTCTATCACTTATGTACGCAATATTGGCGCTGCCTTTAGCATTTTTGAAGGGCAACGTATGATGCTTGCTGCTATCGCTTTAATTATCAGTGCCGTGATAGTACGCATGTTATACCGCAACACTTGCCAACAAAAATTAGAGAACTTGTCGTTATCAATGATTTTAGGCGGTGCATTAGGTAATTTATTTGATCGTCTTTATCATGGATTTGTGATTGACTTTTTAGATGTCAATTTTGGTGACTGGCACTATCCAACTTTTAATATTGCTGACTGTGCAATCTGCGTTGGTATTGGACTATTTATTTTCAGTAATTATAAAAAACCAAAGAAGACTGTATAGTATGCAAATTATTTTGGCCAATCCTCGCGGTTTTTGCGCTGGTGTAGATCGTGCTATCACAATTGTTGAACGTGCACTAGAATTGTTTGGCGCACCAGTTTATGTTCGTCACGAAGTAGTACATAATCGCTATGTCGTTAATCGCCTAAAAGAATTAGGGGCAATTTTCATTGAAGATATTAGCGAAGTACCCGATAACTCAATTCTTATCTTTTCAGCGCATGGAGTGTCTAAAGCTATCCGTGAGGAAGCCAAACAACATAAACTCCGTGTTTTTGATGCCACTTGCCCACTTGTAACCAAAGTACATATGGAAGTGGCTAGATCGAGTTATCGTGGTGAAGAGGTTATTTTAATCGGCCATGCTGGGCATATTGAAGTAGATGGTACAATGGGACAATATAACAATCCCGAAGGTGGTATTTATTTAATCGAATCAATTGATGATGTAAAAAAGCTACAGGTAAAAAACCAAAATAATCTTTGCTTTACCACTCAAACAACTTTATCCGTTGATGATACAGCTCAAATTATAGATGCTTTAAAAAAACGTTTTCCTAATATTCGCAGCCCACGCAAAAATGATATCTGCTATGCCACAACCAATCGCCAACAAGCAGTGAAACAATTATCATCACGCGCAGACATTGTTTTAGTCGTAGGTTCTAAAAATTCGTCTAATTCAAATCGCCTAGCCGAGCTAGCAAGGCGAAACAGCAAACAAGCTTATTTAATTGATTTTGCATCTGACATCCAAAAAGAGTGGTTAATAAACACACATACGATCGGCGTAACAGCAGGTGCTTCTGCGCCTGAGATTTTAGTACAACAGGTGATTGATCATTTAAAAATCTTAGGTTGCACATCACTTATTGAGACAGATGGCATTTTAGAAAATATCACTTTTGAAATTCCAAAAGAACTTCGAATTGATATTAAATTAAACTGATTTAAGAAGACTTAAGCCCCTCAAATTTTACTAATAACTCTTCTTTTGTTTCAATATGTTCAGGATCTGCAATGATAGCATTTTGAATAGGGCAAACTCGCTGACAAGTCGAATGATCATAATAACCGACACATTCTGTACATTTATTGGGATCAATTTCATAAGTATCAAACCCCATTGAGATTGCCTCATTTGGGCACTCAGGCTCACACATGTCACAATTAATACATTTATTGGTTATTTTTAACGCCATTGCTATTCTAACTTTACTAATTAAAAAATTAGCGCCATTATAGCGTAATCACCAATAAATCCGAATAAAGATCGCGTTATCGCTTATTGAATAGTTCAATCTTTGCAAAAAATTTTAGAAAATCATGCTATTTCATTTAGCTATACTTAAAAGTGGGTACTACAGCAGCTTATGCGGATCGCTTTTTTTAAGTTGATGCTATATATAGCAAAAGATAAGGATATACTACACTAATGAAGAAAATCAATACCCCTGCCTGCGGCATGAAGCGAACCACTATTGATTTACTGATGGCACTGCGAGAACAACTCGACCAATATTGCTTTTATCATAAAATCAGTATAGCTGATTACATAAGACAGCTTATTAAAACCAGTTTGACAACAGGGAGGCAAAAAATGAGCTTGCAAAGTGATTTATTAAAATATAAATTTAATACTGAAGCTTACAATGTTGTATTTTTCGAGTTTGTGGCTATCAGCCTAATAGTTTGGCCAATTTCCAGCAGCTTTTTGATTGCGGTACTGGTTTTTATTGGCATCCAATTCGCACGTGAAGCATATCATTGCGTGGTTGCTGATTATTGCTTGGTGTGTGGGTAGCTACCTTTTAGGCCATGCTTACTTTAGTATGCCCACCACTATTGGTATGGTAATTTTGACTTTTTTCTTTATGTCTATGATCCATTTCGGCGCACTTGATTTATAACGATGAATAAGGAAACATCATGAAAACACCAGATCCCAGCATTTACCCTTGGATTGACGCAGCAAAACAGGCGGTTAAACGAGAAAAAATCAAGTTTTGCCACTACTTCAGCTCAATTAAAGAAACAGGCGACCAAGCCGCTTATCCTCTCTATATAAAGGCTCTACAAGATTTATATGAAGTTGGAATTATCCCCCCAAGTACAGCAGATATAGACGAACTCAAAGCCATTGCGGCTGGTAATTTTCACCCTAAATTTAATGAAGTATTTCCTGATGTAGTATTTCCAGAAGATGATTGACTATTTATTTTATGGCTAATAAATTTATTCTTTCTAAAGACCTGGATTCAAACATGAAGTGCAATTTTAAACACGGTGGAGTGAAGAAAGTAGAAAGGTGATTTATACTAGCACCTTCGCACCACCACAGTTTGGAGATTGCTATGCATTATAATCACCTTTCTAGGAAGGAAAGATACCAGATTTTCGTATTATTACAAGCCGGAAAGAATAAAAAAGAGATAGCCCAGCTACTCAATAGTGATCCTCGCCAAAATATTAGACAGTGCCCGCCTCTATCATTTTTTTGTTTTGGTAATATTGTTGTTCATATTGTTCAGGTGATACCCAGCCATTGGCTGAATGACGGCGTATCCGATTATAATAGATTTCAATATATTCAAATAGTGCTTTATTAGCCTGCTTCCTCGTTTTATAGTAACAGTCATGAATAATATGGGTTTTGAGTGTATGAAAAAAACTCTCAACAACCGCATTATCAAAGCAGTTTCCTCTTCGACTCATGCTTTGCCTTAGCCCATATTGTAATAATAATTGCTTGAAATCTGCACTGCAATATTGGCTTCTTTGGTCACTATGAATGAGTACATTTTTAGGAAAGTGACGCCGAAATAAGGCTTGTTTTAATGTATTACACACTAAATGACGGTCTATGTAGCGACTGGTTTGCCTAGCAATCACTTTTCGTCCATATAAATC
>NZ_LZHJ01000071.1:0-18347 GCF_001690815.1 Gilliamella sp. GillExp13
AAAAAATGGTTAAAAGCATCACCTTTGATAATGGAACCGAATTTAATTATCATCATGCTATTGAGCATTATTTAAATACTACCGTGTACTTTGCAGAGCCTTATAAAAGCTGGCAAAGAGGTACAAATGAAAACACCAATGGCTTAATACGTCAGTTTATACCTAAGTCAGCGGCCATTTCATTAGTTGACGACAAACAGATAAAGAAAATACAATATCTATTGAACACACGCCCAAGAAAACGGCATAAGTTTAAAAGCCCTGCCGATTTTTATTCTAAGGAGCTAAGAAGAATTGCACTTCATGGTGTAATCTAGGTATTTTTAAAATAAACATTCGAGGTTGTTCAAAGGCTAACTTATTGCTTTTGTATATTTTATTATCCATAATTCCCATTTTTAATTAATTTTTTCCATAAAAAATCATTTGCATCCAAATCATGACTACTGATAAAACACAAACCTGATCATATTTATTATATAATGTTAATTTTATGCAAAAAACGACTTTTTTGTTAAGTTTTGTAAACATCTGATTAGATGAATCTGATTATTAAAAATAATATATAACTATATGAAAATTATATTGAATAATAAAAAGCAGACTGATTTTATGGTTTTAAATATTAGGTATCAAAATCGTTAACCTTATCTTTTTGGTACTAAAAAGTGGGGACATACCATTACTGTAAACAATGCGAGTAAGTTCTATAATTAACTTACTCGGAATAACCTCTGTAACTTCAAAAAGTTACAGAGTCAAACTATTTTCTGAACAGATAAAACAAATTTAACTAAGGCTTAACACAAGCCGCTCTGTATAGCCTATAAGTTGGTTTACTATAATATAAATCTCCATCCCCCAGATCGACTCGAATCGGTTTTCCCCTGTATGTATTGATTGTCCAATACCAATCATGAGGATGCTCAGTTTCCCAGTCGTCAAGACCTAAATAGTGATCAGAGTGATTAAACAAAGTTCCCCATTCATTAAATAGCCCGCCAATCCATCTGCCATTACCGCCGCGATAGCTTAATTGTCGGCGATAACCATTGATATTTCTTCTGGGAATACCTCCAGTCCAAATATTATCATTATTTGCATTAGTATAATCTGCAACACTGGGCATTCGGTATCCAATTCGGTTACAGTAATCTTTTGCATCTTGCACAGATGCATTAATATGAGCACCTTTGGCTATATACCATCTTTCAATTTTAAAGCTATACAGTAACTTACTTTTAGCGCTATCTGAATAAAGCTTAAATGTAGAGGGGCTAAAATTTTTATTAGCACTACTGTTTACTGGCCCTTTTAGTACTATCTTTAAAGCTACATCTCGTGAGCCTTTTCCCCAACCTGGTGTTATTGCAGATGATAAAGCTAAACTAACTCCACTCCCTAACTCAGGGAATACTCTAGCGCCATTAGCTGAGATAATCTCTTCGGGCGTTACATTTGCTAATAATAAATAAAAATAAACATTATTTGTTCCTGTCGATGGGAAATTACGTTGTGGATTGTTTATATCTTGTGGAACAAATCCTTTTCCTTTTACCCAATCTGGACCATCTAAATCTTTATATATAGTATTATTACTGGAGTCGTTTGATAAATTAGGTTGAGCATAACAAACCGATGGCGCACTTGGTTCAAAATAATCAGAATTCGATATCCATAAATCAACTGAACCTACTTCTCCGTCTGTACCATATTTTAGACACGGGTTTTCGAACGACGGTAATATTATAGCATCACTACGATGATTATTTACGCGACCATTTTTACTAATTAATGCCTCTAAACTCCATGAATATGGCAATAATAACACGCCCAACACCAACAAGAGTTTTCGGGATAATTTGAGAGATAATTTGGGAAATATAAACGAGTTTCGTGCAAAAACTCGGCGAATAGGATTATTTAATAAATTTAAATCGTAGGTTTGCCAGTGCCTTGTGCCAGAAATGATAATGCATTATTGTCTACCTGTCAAGTAATATTTTGTTTTATTTAGATTTTTACAATTATTTACTTATTTAATAAGCTTGTTTTCCTATAACCGTAAAAGTATAGCCGTTTAAAAAATAGTTGGCTAGTTTTTTGGTGGATTTTTGTAAAAAAAATACAAATGAAATAGTCCTGTTTGGCGGCGACCCTAGTTCTGACATTAGCGTATTTTGACACCGCAAAAAAACAAGCATATATAGTGTTGAGTTTTTTTACTCTAAATCGTTCAGGTGGAGTGTTGATTTTATTGAAGTTTTTATTTTGTTTTTAGGTAAAGGTAAATATTTGGTGCCGACATATAACATTTCGTCAGGGTTGGTTTTGTTCTAGAATTTAGCTTGTCGCCTTAATTTATCTTCAATGGACTTTTCAACTTTAACTAGGCGTTTAATACCATAACTAATCGTTTTATAACGTTTGTTCTTGCTGGTTAAAGGCACAAACAGCTTCAATCAGGCTTTTTTAGCACGCTATAAATGGTCGGGCGATTGACCATAAAGCGCTTAGCCAAATCAGTGATGGTTATTTTTCTTTATGATATAAACGCCTTATCTCTTGTCTGTGATAAGGCGTTAATTTTGTTTTACGTATATTCATTACCACATTTTCTCAGATTTACTGTAAATAATGCGAGTAAGTCCTACACATGAGGTATAAACAACTCAATGTTTTCCTACAATTAAACTTGTAATAGTTCAAAAAATATCCTCGGTATTTATCTCAATTTATACAGAGGATATTGCTCGTTATTTTATAAAAACGTAAAAAGTTGCTCTTTAGGTAAGCGTGATTTTGGTCGATGCGCATTGCCGTCATTTTCGGCTCGATAGCCTAATGTAGCAACAACAATACTTTTAAGTCCTTTGCTTTTGAGATCTAAGATATCGTCCATTTTTTGGGCATCATATCCTTCAATAGCCGTTGAATCAATACCAATTGTTGCTGCTGCAAAAAGCAGTTGCCCCAATGCTAGATAAGCTTGTTTACTTTCCCAACATTGTTGTGATTCAATGGTTGCACTATTGAGCTTTACAAAGTGCCGACGACCTTGATCTTGTGCTTGTTTAAGATCGGCTGAAGGATATCTACCGTCTTTATCTTCTTGATTGAGTAGATTAACTAAATGGGCGTCGTCTAATGGTGTTTTAATACAAAAGACAATCGTATGCGAAGCGCCAGTCACCCTTGGTTGATTAAATTCAAGTATAGCTGGTAAAATTTTATTCTTTGCCTCGTCGTTATCAATAACATAAAAATGCCATGGTTGTGAGTTAACTGATGATGGGCTGTTTCTTAAAACCGTTAATAATTGTTCAATCTTATCGGCAGGAATTTTTTTTGTTGGATCATAATGTTTGGTAGTGTAGCGTTTTTGAGAAATATCAACTATGTTCATTATTATGCCCTCGCGAGTTATTCTTTTCACCATTATAATTCGGTTTTATTATGTCTCAACTTATTATTTTAATAGATTTGTCAAATAGTAAAGCAATCCTTAATTAGTATTGAGTACTTTATTTTAATAAAAATAGAACATATTAAGATTGGTTACAAATAATCATTGACACCACTAATATCATTTGGTAAAAATAACATACAGTTTTAGACAGTATTAATTACAATTCAAATAGAGATTTTTATGTTTGTTAACTATTTATCACTCGACCTCAGCCTCCTCCTCGCATCAATTTGCGCGGATAGCTTGTGTGTGGAGTAAAAAGAAGTAGTTAAATAAACAACTCAACAAATTAACAAGAACCCGCGCTAAAGTGCGGGTTTTTTGTTTTTTTAACTTGAAATACCGAGATAGCGCTAAAATATATAAAAGGAAAAACAATGAGCGATCAAGTCATTATTTTTGATACAACGTTACGCGATGGTGAACAAGCATTACAAGCAAGTTTGAGCGTTAAAGAAAAGTTACAAATAGCGCTTGCTTTGGAGCGAATGCGGGTCGATGTGATGGAAGTTGGCTTTCCTGTTTCATCTCCCGGTGATTTTGAATCAGTTCAAACGATTGCTAAGACCATTAAAGATAGCTGTGTTTGTGCATTGTCTCGTTGTGTTGATAAAGACATTGATGTTGCTGCCGAGGCATTAAAAGTTGCAGATCAGTTTCGAATTCATACTTTTATGGCAACATCAACCTTACATGTTAAAGATAAATTAAAAATGACATTTGATGATGTCATTGAAAGAGCTGTGCACTGTATTAAACGTGCACGTAATTATACTAATGATGTGGAGTTTTCTTGTGAAGATGCAGGCCGTACCCCAATTGATAACTTATGTCGTATCGTTGAAGCAGCAATTAAAGCAGGGGCAAGAACGATCAATATTCCGGATACTGTCGGTTATACTGTCCCTTATCAATTTGGTGGTATTATTCGTACCCTATTTGAACGTGTCCCGAACATTGATCAAGCGATTATCTCTATTCATTGTCATGATGACTTGGGCATGTCGGTGGCTAACTCGATTAGCGCGGTTCAAGAAGGTGCTCGGCAAATTGAAGGTGCGATGAATGGTTTAGGCGAACGTGCGGGTAATACCGCACTTGAAGAAGTTATTATGGCGATTAAAGTTCGTCAAAATATCTTAAATGTTCACACAAATATCAATCACCAAGAGATTTATCGTACCAGCCAAATTGTTAGCCAAATTACTAACATGCCAATTCCAGGTAATAAAGCAATTATTGGTAGTAACGCTTTTGCCCACTCCTCAGGAATTCATCAAGATGGGGTTTTAAAAAATCGTGAAACTTATGAAATTATGACCCCTGAATCAATCGGATTAAATCAAATCCAATTAAATTTAACCTCTCGCTCAGGACGAGCCGCCGTTAAACATCGTTTAGAAGAACTTGGTTATCACGATAAAGATTATAACTTAGATCAAGTCTATGAGACATTTTTAGAATTAGCTGATAAAAAAGGCCAAGTATTCGATTATGATTTAGAGGCATTAATATTTATCAATCAATTAAAAGATGAAAAAGAACATTATGTTTTAGATTATTTTAATGTTCAATCAGGTTCGACGGTTGTTTCAACCGCTTCGGTTAGCTTGTTAATTGGTGATAAAAAGTATTCTGATGCTGCAACGGGTAACGGTCCTGTTGATGCTGTTTATCAAGCTATCAACCGTATTACTGGCGAACCTATTTCGATTGTAAAATATCAATTAGCTTCTAAAGGACAAGGTGAAAATGCTTTAGGACAAGTTGATATTGTTGCCGAATATAAAGGTCGTAAGTTCCATGGTGTGGGGCTTGCAACTGATATTGTTCACTCATCGGCTTTGGCTTTAATTAATGTATTGAATAATGTGTATAGAGCAAATCAAGTTGCACAAGAAAAACAAAAATTACATCATGACTAAAAAATAATTTGTTTTGTCGTTTAACAGCAAAACATGAAAATTAATTTAGATTGTAAAGGAATAAAAAATGTCACAAAACTACCATATTGCAGTACTTCCCGGCGACGGTATTGGCCCTGAAGTAATGAGACAAGCCTATAAAGTATTAGATGTTATCCGCCAAAAATATCAACTTTCTATTACTACTAGTGAATATGATGTGGGTGGTGCAGCAATTGATATTCATGGTTGCCCATTACCTAATGAAACACTTGAAGGCTGTGAAAAAGCTAACGCTATTTTATTTGGTTCAGTGGGTGGTCCTAAATGGTCTAATTTACCACCTGAAAAGCAACCTGAACGTGGTGCGTTATTGCCACTACGTAAACACTTCAAATTATTTGCTAATATGCGCCCTGCTCGTTTATATCAAGGCTTAGAAGATCTTTGCCCATTACGCACCGATATTGCTGAGCGTGGATTTGATATTTTATGTATGCGCGAATTAACTGGCGGTATTTATTTTGGATTACCTAAAGGACGTGAAGGTAGTGGTGCTCAAGAAAAAGCATTTGATACTGAAGTTTATCATCGTTTTGAGATAGAACGTATTGCAAAAATGGGGTTTGAAGCTGCACGTTTACGTCGCAAAAAAGTAACTTCAATTGATAAAGCCAACGTTTTACAAACCTCAATTTTGTGGCGCGAGGTGGTCAATGAAGTAGCTAAAAACTATCCTGATATTGAACTTGAGCATATGTATATCGATAATGCCACAATGCAACTTGTTAAAGATCCGTCTCAATTCGATGTTATTTTATGCTCAAATTTATTTGGGGATATATTATCCGATGAATGTGCCATGATAACTGGTTCAATGGGGATGTTACCTTCTGCTAGCCTTAATGAACAAGGCTTTGGCTTATATGAACCTGCTGGTGGTAGCGCACCTGACATTGCTGGCAAAAATATTGCTAATCCTGCTGCACAAATTTTGTCATTAGCCTTGTTAGTCCGTTATAGCTTTAAACGTGATGATATTGCCTCAGCTATCGAAACAGCAGTAAATAAAGCATTAGAGCAAGGCTATCGTACTATCGATCTTGCACAAAAAGAACAAGCCGTTTCAACTGATGAAATGGGAGACATTATTTGTAAGCTTATTTAATTGAATTAGCTATGTTAAATGTGTAGTAAAGGGATACTCAAGTATGCAAAATAAACTGCTCCTTGTATCCTTTTTACTTCAATTAATTATAGTATTAGTAAATAATGTCAAAGTTTAAAACTAATACTAGTTGTAAAAAATAATAAGGAATCTGCAATGTCAAAAACACTGTATCAGAAATTATATGATGCGCATGTCGTTTATGAGGCTCCAAATGAAACGCCTATTTTATATATCGATCGTCATTTAGTTCATGAAGTCACATCTCCACAGGCCTTTGATGGCTTACGTGCAATGAATCGTAAAGTTCGCCAGCCCAATAAGACTTTTGCAACTATGGATCATAATACTTCAACCAAAAGTAATGATTTAAGTGCCTGTAGCGAAATGGCTCGCATTCAATTAACTGAACTGGCAAAAAATGCCAAAGAGTTTGGTGTTTCGTTATATGATTTACAAAGCCCATTACGTGGTATTGTCCATGTAGTCGGTCCTGAGCAAGGTATGACTTTACCGGGTATGACTATTGTGTGTGGTGATTCGCACACTGCAACACATGGCGCATTTGGTGCATTAGCTTTTGGTATTGGTACTTCCGAAGTTGAGCATGTGTTAGCTACTCAAACCTTAAAGCAAGGTCGAGCTAAAACTATGAAAATTGAAGTTAAAGGACATGTTGCTGATGGCATTACCGCTAAGGATATTATTTTAGCTATCATTGACAAAACAACCAGTGCTGGCGGTACAGGTCATGTAGTTGAATTTTGTGGTGATGCTATTAAATCATTATCAATGGAAGGACGCATGACGTTGTGTAATATGGCAATTGAAATGGGAGCTAAAGCTGGCATAATTGCACCAGATGAAGTCACTTTTGAGTACTTAAAAGATCGCCAATTTTCACCAAAAGGTGAAGACTTCGACAAAGCAGTGGCTTATTGGAAAACACTAAAAACCGACGAAGGTGCACATTTTGATACAGTTGTGACGTTAGAAGGAAAAGATATCGCACCACAAGTTACTTGGGGAACGAACCCTGGTCAAGTAACTTCAATTAATGCAACGGTACCGAATCCTAATGATTTTGCTGATCCTATTGAAAAACACTCTGCTGAGCGTGCATTAGCTTATATGGGATTAACCGCTGGCACCAAAATGACTGATATTAAGATCAATAAAGTGTTTATTGGTTCTTGTACAAACTCACGTATAGAAGATTTACGAGCTGCTGCGCAAATTGCTAAAGGCCGCAAAGTGGCTGATGGTGTACAAGCATTAGTTGTACCCGGTTCAGGACCAGTGAAAGAACAAGCTGAAGCCGAAGGATTAGATAAGATTTTTACTGATGCAGGATTTGAATGGCGCTTACCAGGTTGCTCTATGTGTCTTGCAATGAACGATGATAAATTAGCACCAGGAGATCGTTGTGCATCAACTAGCAACCGTAATTTTGAAGGTCGCCAAGGACGCGATGCTAGAACACATTTAGTTAGTCCTGCTATGGCAGCAGCCGCAGCTATTACTGGTCATTTTACAGATATTCGCAAACCATTTTAAGGAGAGACTTTTCATGGTAAAATTTACAAAACATACTGGGCTAGTCGTTCCTTTGGATGCGGCTAATGTTGATACAGATGCAATCATTCCTAAACAGTTTTTACAGAAAGTAACACGCACTGGATTTGGTAAACATGCTTTTCATGAATGGCGCTTTTTAGATGATGCTGGCAAGCAACCTAATCCTGAATTTGTCTTGAATAAACCCCGCTATAAAGGTGCCAGCATTTTATTGGCGCGAGAAAATTTTGGTTGTGGTTCTTCTCGTGAACATGCGCCATGGGCGCTTGCCGATTATGGGTTTAAAGCCATTATAGGCTCAAGCTTTGCCGATATCTTTTATAATAACTCATTTAACAATCAGTTATTATTGGTTAATTTATCCGAGGAAGATGTCGATGAGCTGTTTAAAATTGTCGAAGCCAATGAAGGCATTGAGTTTACCATTGATTTAGTCAATGAAGTTGTTATTGCCGGCGACAAGCAATATCCATTTAAAATCGATGCCTTTAAACGTCACTGTTTACTAAATGGTTTAGATAATATTGGTTTAACCTTACAACATGAAGAAGCAATTAGCAACTTTGAACATAAAATTCCAAGCTTTTTAGCTTAATTTTATTAAAGGGCGCAAATTGCGCCCATGATTAAAATAAGCGATATATATCCAAAAAATTTGAATTCAAATTTAAAGCTGTTTACGTTGGCTTGATGGTGGAATTGATAAGGCTTCGCGGTATTTCGCTACGGTGCGACGTGCAATAATAATACCTTGTTCTTCAAGCATCGAAACTAATTTACTATCACTTAATGGCTTTTTACTATTTTCTGCCGATATATATTTTTTAATTAATGCTTGGATAGCGGTAGATGAAACCTCACCACCAGAATCATTATTAACATGACTTGAGAAAAAGAATTTAAGTTCATAGATTCCGCTTGGACAATGCAGATATTTTTGAGTTGTTACACGAGAAATGGTTGATTCATGCATATCAATTGCCGTTGCAATATCAGACAAAATCATTGGTTTCATGTATTCAGCACCGTGTTCAAAAAAGGCTTGCTGATGCTCAACAATAAATTGGCTGACTTTTAATAAGGTTTCGTTACGGTTTTCGATGCTTTTAATAAACCAATTAGCTTCTTGCAGATGAGATCTAATATATTGCCCATCACTTTCATTAGCTAATTTTACCATATCTGCGTATTGCTGATTAATGCGTAAAGCTGGCACAGTATCGCTATTTAGATACACAACCCATTTTCCTTGTACTTTTTTTACCATGACATCAGGTATGACATAGTCTGGAGAAGCAGTATTAACCAAATCGCCAGGATAAGGTTGTAAACGTTGTATAAACTCAACAGCCTCTTTTAATTGTTCATCTGTTGTATTTAACACTTTTTTTAAGTTTCTATAATCGCGTATGGCTAATAATTCTAAATAATTATCAATAATTTGTTTAACTAACGGTGGAGTATCTAAATGTTGAATTTGAATAGACAAACACTCTTGCAACGATCTGGCACCAACACCGATAGGATCAAAATTCCATATTCGTTTCAATACTGCTTCAACTTCGGCAATTTCAATTTCATCATTACCTTGCTCTTCAAGTATTTCTTCTGTTGAAACTGTTAAATAGCCTCTCTCATCTATAGCTTCAATAATAGATACTGCTATCGCCCTATCAGTATCGCTAAAGGGTGTTAGTTCAAGTTGCCATTCTAGATAATCATGTAATGTTTCGTGAGTTTCACCTTGATAGATAGGCAATTCGTCATTACGATAATCTGAGTTAGTTCCAGATGGAGTTCCTGCACTATAAATATCATCTAAAGATGCATCCAGTGGAATATCATCGGGAATCTCTTTGCTATCTAAAGCCTCACGCGTATCAATATTTTCTGCTTCATCGTTTTGTTTAACGTTCACTTCGTCATATTGATCATCAACTTCAAGCAATGGATTGTTTTCAAGCGCAGTTTGTATTTCTTGTTGGAGTTCTAAAGTTGACAACTGTAGTAATTTAATCGCCAATTGTAATTGTGGCGTCATGGATAATTGTTGAGAGACTTTCAGTTGTAAACTGGTTTTCATCATAATCTGAACGCGTTTCCTAAGTAAACGCGTTTTACATATTCGTTACTTAAGATGTCATTTGGTGAACCTTCAGCAATTAAATGCCCTTTATTAACAATGTAAGCACGTTCGCAAACATCTAACGTTTCACGTACATTATGATCGGTTATTAATACACCCAACCCTCGATCACGTAGATGCTTAATAATATTTTTGATATCTATCACCGAAATTGGATCAACACCAGCAAAAGGTTCATCAAGTAAAATAAATTTAGGATTAGCTGCTAACGCTCTTGCTATTTCTACTCGACGTCTTTCTCCACCTGATAGAGATTGTCCTATGCTGTCACGAATATGAGAAATATGGAACTCTTCAAGTAATTCTTCGGCACGATCGATTTTCTCATTTTTATCAATATCTTTACGAGTTTCTAAAATTGCCATAATGTTATCTATAACAGACAATTTTCTGAAAATAGACGCTTCTTGTGGTAAATAGCCAATACCTTTTTGAGCTCGCTCATGTAAAGGTAAAATGCTGATATCATGATCATCAAGATAAATTTTACCTGCATTTAATGTCACTATACCAACCACCATATAAAAAGTAGTCGTTTTACCCGCACCATTGGGGCCCAATAATCCAACAATTTCGCCTGAGTTGACTGTTAAACTTACATCTTCAACAACTCGTCTTTTTTTATATACTTTGGCCAAATTTTCCGCTTTTAAAATTGACATTTTATTTGTTCATCCCTTTAACTTGATTTGGGATAATAGTGCTTTTTACTCGCATATTCTTACCTGGATTGGCTAATATTTGCTGTTTTTTGACATCGTATGTAATCAGATCACTAACAATATGATTATCTTGTTGAAATAATTCAGCATGCCCCCGTAAAATAACATTATTTTGTTTTACATCATAAATAACTTGTGAAGAATGACCCGTTACAATCTTATTTTTTTCTGTTAAAATTTGTTTATAACTCACAGGGTTACCATAAGCTGTGATTTTTTGCTTATTTTTGTCTTGCGTGTCAGTGATAACCACTTTATCAGCTTTTATAGTTAATCCTTCTTGGACAATAACAACATTTCCAATAAATGTAATTGTATCATTTTCAATATCAATTTTTTGATTATCTGCATCTATCGTAATGGGTTTATTATCAGCGAACATTTTATGTTCTTCTTTAGAATTTATAGATTGCAAAGTAAGTTCATTAGCGAAACTACTTAAAGAAATTGGTAGCAATAAAATTAATGAAAAAACACCCCGTTTTAGCGAACTCATGTTTTATTTTGCCTCTGTATTATAATATGTTTTTACATTTTCAAGTATGTTAGCCGTTTTGGCATGTAAATCACCCGCTAAACCAATACCAGTTGAATAAAATCCCGCCCCATTAATGATGACAGGATCTTTTGATTTGACTAGTTGTGAAGTTAAATCTATCACGGCATTATCAGTTTTTACTTGTTTCAATTGAGCTTCTTGTGTCAAATTATCTAATTGAACATCATCATAAAGGTAAAGAAGTTTATCTTTTGTCAACGTCGCTTTTTTTGCTTTAATATGCCATGTAACTGAATGATTCTGTTCATAAAACGTAAAATTGGGCAAATCAAATTCAGTATTATTTGAGTCATCAAAATGCCTTACATTACTGGACTCAATTCTATAAATAAGATCCCCTGATAAGTCATAAATATCTGTTAACATTTTATCACTTTGATACATCGGCTTATCTGATATATTTAGAGTGGATTGATTTACAATCTCATCTCCTTTTTGATAATTATAATAAACACCGATAACAACAATGAGAAGTAAAAAACAGATTAGATTTTTTTTATTCATAACATACGTTTTTCACATTAATTAGAAATTATTATTTCGAATGCCAAAATTTTAATTATTTTACTTTATTTTTTATTAAATTAATATCGAACATTAAAAGAAGTTAAATCGTTTTGTGGTAATAATTCAAAAATATTAACATGTGAAATACGTGAAGATGCAGGACCGCCATTTTCAATCCATTTTATTAATTTGCTTATTTGTAAATTATCACCTTGAGCTATAATCTCAACATCACCATTATCTAAATTTTGAACATAACCAACTAAATTCAGTTTTTGGGCTTGCTGATAAGTAAAAAAACGAAATCCTACACCTTGCACACGACCGTTAACATTTATTTTAACTTTCTTAATCATTTTGCAACCCCATTTTATTATAATTCAAATATATTTATCTTAATGATGAAATACTAATTTAGATTGAAAATACAGAACATAATTTTTTATCATGGTTAAATAGCTTATATAAAAATAAATACTATAGTTAAATGTTAGATTAATTAATAATCTAACAATTATTAAGTTTTTACTTATCGACTAAATTTTAGTTTTTTAACAAAATAAACAATAATAAATAATTAAAACAATGGAAATAAATATGTTATTAAAATATAAAAAAGTTTTTTTACTTTAACTATTATCAGTATTAAGCTACTATACACTTAATTCATGTGCTTTTGCTAATGTTGAAATTGATAAACAGAAAATTAGCAAAGTTTTTGATGAATTTAATAGTGTGAAAGTCTATTATAATGGTAGCATCAATAATGTAAGAGGAAGAAATATTGCTAAAGACGGCTATAACTTAGGTCTGAAATATCAATGTGTTGAATTTATCAAACGCTATTATTATCAACGCTTCAATCACAAAATGCCCAATAGCTATGGGCATGCAAAGGAGTTCTTTGACCCTTCGATCGTTGATGGAAAATGGATAATAGAAGGTTTTGGCGTTTTAGGTTATTTACATAAAATGTAATATATTAATATTATATAAAATAACATCATTTTCAAATACATAACTTAATAACAATACGTTAATAAGCCTGTCACAATCGATGGGTATTACTTTATTTTTTAATAAAAAAGAAAGATAGTTATAAAAACATAATAGGAAAAATAAATTCTTATAATGAGAAATATAATATTATTCAAATACAAAAAAACATTATTCTTTGTCATTTTATCAATACTTACTTATTACGTTTTTTACACATATGTTTACCCTGATATGCAAGTTGATAAAGAAAAAATAGGCAAAGTTGTTGATCAATTCAATGGTGTTGATGTTTATTATAATGGTAGTACTGGTAATGTTAGTGGTCGTAATCTAACTAAAGACGGCTATAACTTAGGCCAAAAGTACCAATGCGTTGAATTTATTAAACGTTATTATTATCAACGTTTTAATCACAAAATGCCAGATAGTTATGGTCATGCTAAAAATTACTTCGATGAATCAATTCCTGATGGTCAGCTTAATCCTAAACGTAATTTATTACAATTTCATAATGGTTCGCCAACTAAACCACAAGTTGAAGATATTATTGTTTTTGGTTGGTCAAGATATGGTCATGTTGCCATTATTAGCAAAGTTAGCGATAACGAAATTGAAATTATTCAACAAAACCCTGGTCCCAACAAAAGCAGTCGTGCAACTTATCCATTAATTTTTAATAAGGGATTATGGAAAGTAGATAGTTTCCGTATTTTAGGTTATTTACGTAAAAATAAATAATTGCCTGCACCAGAGTAAACTACAACAAAAAAAACAAATGGCATAGTTACAGAAAATATTCAAAATAATAATTCAGATTTTTAATCAAGATTAATCAACAAACCATTCATTCTTCTGTTTTGATACTATTTTTATAGTCTCCAAAATAGCCGATAAATGTTCATGTTGAGCTATTGCTGCAAGATCTGGATCATGATTTTTTAAAGCTATCAGAATTTTTTCATGCTGTTTAACAAGATCCTCTGGTGGAGAAATTTTTTCTAATGAAAGGAATCTAACACGATCCATCATAGCTTTAATATTTTCAACCGTTTCCCATGCCATTTGGCAGTCTATTACGTTCATTAAAATTTGGTGGAATTCATCATCTTTTTCTAGAAAATATTGAATATTTTTATGTTTATTGGCCTCTTTTTGTTCATCAATATTTTTTTGCAGTAATAAAATATCTGAATCATTAATTTTTAATGCGGTTTGTCTAATAATTGCACATTCAACTGCATCTCGAATAAATTGTCCATCAATAACTTTTTTAATCGATATTTTTGTGACAAAAGTTCCTCGTTGCGGCAAAATTTGAACAAGCCCCGCTTCAGCTAATTTAATAAATGCTTCTCTGACCGGTTGCCTTGAGACATTAAATTGACTAGAAATCTCTTTTTCTGAAAGTAAAACACCTGGCAACACCTGACAAGTAATAATAGCTTTTCTTAATTTACGGTAAATTTGTTGATTAACAGGTTCTGAAATATTTAAGTCGGCAGATTTAAACATATATCATCTTAGGTAAAAATTAAATTATGAAGAATAGTAGGGGATTTTTAAATATAAGAAAAGTTTTTTTGATAAATGATTATCAATATAAAAAGATTATTTGAACTTAATAGAAGTAAAAGTGTAACGCCCTTGCGGACAATTACACTTTGCTATTATTAATTATGTTAGTTTTGTTAGTAATGCTTTAAAAAAATTTTTCTAACTGTTTTACTGACTGTTTAGCACCAATATCTCGCAAAGATAAATAAGCTTTAGTCACCTGCTCAACAAAATATTGATTGTTAGGTAGATCATCACCAAATACATGTGATAATAACAATAACGATTTTACTCGTTCTTGATTATCTTGGCTATTTGCTACTAGTTCTTTCAGTTTATCGGAAATTGGGTCACTTACCTCAATCTTCCTACCCGCATCATCAGTCCCACTTACATACCGCATCCAAGCTGCAATACCTAAAGCTAAGCAATCAAATGGTGTGTTATTTGCTAAATGAAAACGGACTGAATCAAGCATACGTTGAGGTAATTTTAAGGTGCCATCCATGGCTATTTGCCAAGTACGATGTTTTAAACCTGTATTACGATAACGATCAAGCAACGAATCAGCATAAGCCTGTAAATCAACGCCTTTCACTCGTAGTGTACTTGCTTGTTCATTTATCATCAAATGCCTTGCAGCTTTAACATAAAAAGGATCTTGCATACATTCATCTATATGTAAATATCCAGCTAAATAGCCTAAATAAGCTAAAAATGAGTGACTACCATTTAACATATGTAGCTTCATCTCTTCATAAGGCAAGACATCACTAACAAGTTCAGCGCCAGCTTTTTGCCAATCAGGCCGGCCAGCAACAAAGTTATCTTCAATAATCCATTGCTTAAAGGGTTCGCCAGCAATACCTGCAGGATCTTCGATTCCTCCCAGTTGTTTTTGAATTTTTTCCATCGTTTCTGGTGTCACTGCTGGTACTATTCGATCAACCATTGTTGAAGGAAATGTTACATTTTGTTCTATCCAATTAGCCAAATTTGGATCGCGCAGTTTCGCTAACGCCAAAACGACATTCCGCGTTACATGACCATTTTCTGGCATATTATCACAAGACATAACTGTAAACGGTTTTAAACCTTTTTCTTTACGTAAATATAATGCTTCAACAATCACACCAGGGACAGTTTTTGGCTTAGTTGGATTTTCAATATCGTGTTTAATTAGTGTATTATTGGTATCAATTGATGCCGTTGCAGGTAAATAGCAATAACCTTTTTCGGTAACAGTGATTGACACAATGGCAATTTCAGGGCGTGTCATAACTTCTAGTATTTTGACAATACCATCTATATCGGCATGTAATGCTTCTTTGGCAACACCAACAACTTGAGTTGACCAATTGTCATAAGCCATTTCACAAACACTAAATAAGCAATCTTGCTGTTTTAAATCTTCAATTTGCTTTTCACCGTCGATTAAATTAACTTCACAATATCCCCAATCACTACCATATTTAGCCGCTAAGATATCAGTAAAAACTGCCTGATGAGCACGATGAAAGGCACCAAAACCAAGATGGACAATTTTAGTTTTAAGCTTATTTCTATCATAGTTTGGTACAACTACCTCTTTAGGTAGTTGTGATAAAGTTTTAGTTGATAGTTTCATTATATTTTCCATTTAATTTAATGATTAGATTTTTTGCCACACGTCTTGGTATTTGTGACCAAGTTAAGTCTTCAATTACTTTTCTTGCTTCATCTGCTACATCTTCTTTTGAACCATTATTTTTTAATCTTTCAATTTCATTGACTAAAATTGTATGAGTTTGTTTATTCAATTTAAATGTAAGTGCAAAAATTAAAGCAATAAATAAAAGTCCTGCTGTGCCACATAAAAATAATAATCCTATTGTTGTAATTGCTTGTTCGCTTTGGACTGTACTACCCTGAACAAATCCTCCTTTTTGTAAGATAAGACCAACAACAAATGTAGCAATAGCAACCGTTGTCTTTCTACCAAATGTCATTACGGCAGCATATAATCCTTCTCGTCTTTGTCTGGTTAAGATTTCATCCACATCAGGAATAAAAGGAAATACGTTCCAAGGTGTAAATTCAAGGATACATCGTCCTGACTGATAACAAATTGCAAAAATATAAAGAAGTAAGATTTTTGATTCTGGATTAAACATATAAACAAAATAAAAACCAACAATACATAGAATCATTGTTGAATAAGAAAATGTATATAACTTACCAGGTCCATATTTTACCATCGCAAATCCAGCTAATAATGTTATTGGTAAACCAATAATACTTAGTGAAAGCAAAGCAGCTGCTACAGATGAAGGAACGACCAAACAATATACACAAAAAAAGACAAATACAGTATTAAATACATCTTTAGCTGTAAATGAAAATAAATAGCCAAATGGCGGCGAAATGCTTTTATATTAAAAGTTGAAAGATATTCAGAAAATAATTTCTTAACGGTCATTAGTTTTTCTGAAAATGTTAGTTTTGTAGGTGCTTTTTGTAACTGCTTTAACATCTCTCCTGTTGGTTCTCTTTCCCAAGTTGCTTTATAGGAAATAAATACACATATAGCAAATATCACAGCAAATAATAGACCATTAATAAAATATGCATAGGCATTATTTTCGCCAAAATAATTAATCAAAATGCCAGGGACAAAAGTCGCCAAAAAAGTACCACAAGCAGAGAAAAACATTCTTCCGGTGGATAATTTAGTTCGGTCGTTATAGTTCTTAGTCATTTCTGATGGTAATGTTTCCCATGGAATAAGAACTATTGCTGCTACAATTTCAAATGCCAAATATGCTGCTAGGTAAAACCAAAAATTCATACCTACTACCCATAATAAGACATAAAGTAACATCAGTGGTGAACCAATCAATAAGAAAAAGCGTCTACGACCAAATTTTTGTCCCAATCTATATTTGTAAAAATGATCAGTAAAACTCCCCATAAATAAACTTACAATAGCATCAACAATTCTCGCTATAGCAACAATAGATGCAGCTTCCAATGGAGTTAATCCTACAAAAGTAGTATAGAAAAATAATAGCCATGCACCAATGATTGAGAAAGCTCCTGTAAATGCCCCAAACTTAGTACACAACTCACATAGAAAATTAAGCTGCTTGTTTTAGTGTTTTATACTCAATCGGTGTCATGTTATTTAATGCCTCATGCGGTCTTTCGGTGTTATAAATCGTTAGCCATTCTTCGGTTATTCACCTTGCTTGTGCTAAGTTGTTAAAAAGATATAAATCAAGTACTTCAGTACGATAGGTACGATTAAATCGTTCAATATAACCATTTTGATAAGGGCTACCGGGCTTTATATAATCAATGGCTATATCATGTGATTTAGCCCAGTTTATCTAAGTAACGGGTAATCCTTCCTGCTGGTAAGCTGACTGCAATATCAATACCTAACGCCTCACGATTAAAGTCATCGATGACATTGAATGTCCTAAAGCGACGTTGATTACGGCTACTATCACTCATAAAATCCATTGACCAACATTCACCTTGTTTATTAGGCACAAATAGCTTTTCCGGGCATCGTGGAGGAATGCGTTTTTTTCGTTTTACTCTGAGATTAAGCTTTAATTCACAATACACCCGATAAACACGCTTATGGTTCCATTGATAGCCGAGCTTTCTGATACGATTAAAGCATTTAGGAAAGCCCCAGCGTAAATGCCGGTCTGTGATAGCATTCAATACCGAAACAATCACCGAATCATCCTG
>NZ_LZHJ01000072.1:0-30686 GCF_001690815.1 Gilliamella sp. GillExp13
AGGATATCATTCTCCATTAACAAGCGTTTATTCTCTTTGCGTAGCGCGATAAGTTCGTTATCTTCAGTTCGACGATTATCTTTTGCGATGAATGAGCCGGTAGTTTGGTACTGCATTATCCAATTATCTAATGCTGATTTGGTGAGGTCATACTCTGCGACGATATCCGCACGTTTTTTACCATTTTGATATAGCATGACCATTTGTTTTTTGAACTCGTTAGTAAAGCTACGTTTTGTTCTTCGTGATGAATCGATTGCCATTGTTGTTACCTTCTCTTATTTTTAGTTTATCATAACAATGACCTTATAAAACTGGTACTAATTAGTGTAGCCGATCCAATATATCACTGAGTGAAATAGTGGGTGAAATTTTTAATACTAATTATCGTGCTTATGGTACAAGGCGTCTGCAAGCAGAGCTGAGAAAGCAAGGCATAACCGTATCTCGACGCCGAATAGGTCGAATCATGGCGAAAAATGGCTGGGTTTCGAAATACACCTGTAAAAAATATTGTATTCATACAGAAAAAAGCAATGAATCGCCGGTGGGGAATGAACTGAATCGAGAATTTAATATAGGTCAACCACGAAAGATATTGGTGACCGATTTAACCTATGTAAGGGTTAAACAACGTTGGCACTACTTTTGTGTAATTGTTGATATCAGTAATCGAGAAATAGTGGGGCGAAGTGCTGGCAGGCATAAAACAGCAGCACTGGTCATGCAAGCTATGAGTCAAATTCCAATGAACTTACAGACGATTGAGTTGTTTCATTCTGACAGAGGAAAAGAGTTTGATAATCATTTGATTGATGAATGTTTAACAGCATTTGGAATTAAACGGTCCTTAAGTCGCAAAGGCTGCCCCTATGATAACGCAATTGCAGAAAGCACATTCAAAGCAGTGAAAACAGAATTTGTGTCAAATACTATTTTTGATTCACTGGCGCAACTTAAATTGGAATTTAATCACTATGTGGATTGGTTTAATTATAATCGACTTCATTCAACATTAAATTACCAGTCGCCGATTGAATACAAAAGAAATCGATGACCTTATCTTTTTGGTACTAAAAAGTGTGGACATACCAATATGTTCTAGATGAACGTTTGGTGTCAATATTTAGTCTATCATCAATTTTATTTATAATATCAACACGCTACCTATGATTTAGGATATGGCATTTTTTATGTATATTTATTACCGTGGTTGAAAAATTGAAGATTAAAAAGTAAGTAATTTCTAAAGATTAATGACGTAAAATGACCACATAACCAAATAAAAAAGAGAAATCATATTTGGTTTCTCTTTTTTATTAATATGCTAAAAATACCGTTTACTTTATAATAAATAACGTTTTTTTAATTGTAGCTAAATAATTAAACTCTTAGTGTTCAGTATCAATTTCATCAAAACTTTTTACTAGTTCATCAATGGCTTTCATCTGTTTTAAGAAAGGTTCCAATTTTGCTAGTGGTAATGCTGACGGTCCATCACATTTTGCATGACTTGGATCTGGGTGGGATTCTAAAAATAACCCAGCAATACCAACAGCCATGCCCGAGCGTGCAAGTTCAGTTACTTGGCCACGACGTCCACCTGATGCTGCTCCCATAGGATCACGGCATTGAAGAGCGTGAGTAACATCAAAAATAACTGGTGACCCTTTGCTTGCTTTTTTCATAATGTTAAAACCAAGCATATCAACCACTAAGTTGTCATAACCAAAACAGCTACCACGATCACAAAGGATGATTTGATTGTTACCAGCCTCTTCAAATTTTTCAACAATATTACCCATCTGCCCTGGACTAACAAATTGTGGTTTTTTGACATTAATTACTGCGCCTGTTTTAGCCATTGCAACAACTAAATCAGTTTGTCTTGCTAAAAAGGCAGGTAATTGGATTACATCAACCACATCAGCAACGGGTTGACATTGTGCTTCAGTATGTACATCAGTAATAATTTTAACGCCAAATTGTTGTTTAAGCTCTTGGAATATTTTTAGCCCTTCTTCTAATCCTGGTCCACGATAGGAATGAATTGATGAGCGATTTGCTTTATCAAAAGAGGCTTTAAAAATATAAGGAATATCTAGTTTATTGGTAACGGTGACATAATGTTCACAGATTTTCATCGCCAAATCACGAGATTCAAGCACATTCATACCACCAAATAGTACAAAGGGTAGATCATTAGCGACAGTAATGTCACCAATGTTTACTTTTTTTTGCTGCATCATAAAATTTTCCTAGTTAAGGTTTAAACCAGCGACCAAGGGTAACTCTATCATTACCACTGTAGTCGGTGAAGGTTTCTACTAATTGAAATCCGTGTTGTTTAAAAACAGTTTGCACTGCCTCGCCTTGTTTCCAACCATGTTCTATTAGTAACCACCCATATTGGTTTAAGTGCTTAGTTGCACCTTGTACAATTAGTTTAATATCAGCTAAACCATCATCTTCAGAAACTAATGCGCTTCTTGGTTCGTAGCGTACATCGCCTTGGGATAAGTGGATGTCTGTTGGCTCAATATAAGGAGGATTACTGACAATCATTGAAAACTTTCTATTCTTTATTGGTTTGTACCAATCACCTTGTAAAAAATAAACATTATTCACCCCAATTTGAGCAGCATTTTTTTGAGCTAAGATTAGGGCATCTTTATTTTTTTCAATTGCGGTAAATAAACAGTCTTGACGTTCGGTTGCCATTGCAATAACTATCGCGCCTGTTCCCGTGCCAAGATCCAATACTTCACAAGGCACTTTAGGAAGGTACTCTAAACCTAATTCAACTAATTTTTCGGTATCCGGTCTAGGTATTAAAGTGGCGTTAGAAACATTAAACTTTAAAGACCAAAACTCTTTTTCGCCAGTTATATAAGCGATAGGCTCACCATTTTTCCTGCGTTCTAAACATTCAGATAAAGCAATCAATTCATCATCAGTTAGCAATGTTTCACTGAACGCCATTAAAAATGTCCGCGTTTTTTGCGTAACAAAACTCAGTAAAATTTCAGCATCTCGCTTTGGGCTTTCACTATCTGTTAAGGTTTGAGATGCACTTTTAAGCCATTGTAAGTATGTCATTCATCTTGTTCCGATAAAGCTGCTAATTGATCTGCTTGATATTCCTGCACAATCGGATCGATTAGCATCTCTAATTTTCCTTCCATGACTTCGTCTAAACGGTAAAGCGTTAAATTAATTCGATGATCGGTTACTCGACCTTGTGGATAATTATATGTTCTGATTCTATCTGAACGATCGCCTGAACCTAATAGATTTCGACGTGTTGAAGCCTCTTCTTGTTGGCGCTTACGTAGTTCCGCATCTTGAATTCTTGCAGCTAAAACTGACATTGCTTTGGCTCTGTTTTTATGTTGCGATCGCTCATCTTGACATTCAACAACGATGCCTGTAGGAATATGGGTAATACGAATAGCAGAATCTGTTGTATTAACATGCTGACCACCTGCGCCAGATGAACGATAGGTATCAATTTTTAAATCAGCTGGGTTGATTTCAGGCATTTCTGCTTCAGGGACTTCCGGTAAAACAGCAACGGTACAAGCAGATGTATGAATACGACCTTGAGATTCTGTTTCTGGCACACGTTGGACTCGGTGTCCACCAGATTCAAATTTTAAATTACCATAAACACCATCCCCACTAACTAACATAATAACTTCTTTATAGCCACCATGTTCACCATCATTTGCACTCATAATCTCAACACGCCAATTCCGTGATTCGGCAAATCTTGTATACATTCGAGCTAAGTCGCCAGCAAAAATAGCCGCTTCATCACCACCAGTTCCTGCTCTAACTTCGATAAAACAATTATAATCATCATTAGGATCTTTAGGTAATAGTAAAACTTGTAGTTGCTTTTCTTGTTCTTCAACTCGACTTAATGCTTCGTTTAACTCCTCTTGTGCCATTTCACTCATTTCAGGATCAGATAGCATCATTTTAGCTGTCTCAATATCCTCTTGTGTTTGCTTCCAATCAGAAAAACACTTAACCACCCCTGTTAATTGCGAATATTCTTTAGATAAAGTGCGAAAGCGATTTTGATCCGCAATAACCGAAGCATCAGACAATAATGCTTGAACTTCTTCATAACGCTCTTGTAGCATTTCTAATTTGTTGATAATTGAAGATTTCATAGAAATATATTTTAGATGATATAAATTAATTAAATTTGCGGAGCATTATATACTTAATCACTTTTAAAATACAGTTTGAGCTAGTTATCGGGCTTATATCGCATCATTACATCAACAATATATAGCAAATCGATTGAATAAATGAAATATTATATGTAAATAGCCAATATATTAGAAACTTAATATTAGGTTATTTGTTGCTCTATCATTTTTTCACATTTAAATTCTATTTTGTTCATAAAAAATTTTCTACTTGTGAGTGTATTTTTTAGAAAGAGTTAAAAGATAGTTGATTATTATTTTAAACTTAACACTAACTTTTTTTGACCATGAGATATTCGCTTATGATTTTTATTTATATCAGTAAATTTTTTCCAATTTTTAGCCACTATCAACAACCATACTTTTTGGTAAAAAGTAGATAAAAACATTTCTAGACAATAAGTTATATTTTTACAATAATAAAAATATAACGCTAAATTCATTGGAATAATTACGACCTTGTAGTGATTGATGAATCACATAACTTCCGTAATGGTGGCAAATTATCAGGCAAAGATAACGAAAAAGAAAATCGATATTTAAAATTACTTAATCAAGTGATTCGAAAAGGGGTCAAAACTAAAGTATTGATGCTTTCCGCAACCCCTGTTAACAATCGCTTTAATGATTTAAAAAATCAATTAGCTCTTGCTTACGAAGGCAAAACCAGTCATATTGATGAAAATCTCAATACTCGCCGTTCATTGGATGAGATTTTTAAAAATGCACAAAAAGCATTTAATATTTGGAGTAAACAAGACACAACTGAAAGAACGACAGAAAACCTACTAAGAATGTTGGATTTTGACTTTTTTGAAGTTTTGGACTCTGTTACAATTGCACGCTCACGCAAACACATTCAAAAATATTACGATACCACCGATATAGGTACTTTTCCAACTAGACTCAAACCTATTTCAGTAAGGCCTAAACTAACAGATTTAGCTAATGCGATAAGTTATAACGAAATTTTCGAACAACTCATGCTACTAAATCTATCAATTTATACCCCTACCCACTTTATCTTACCAAGCAAAATGGATAAGTATGCTGAAATATATGAGGACAACAAAATCAATATTGGATTTACCCAAGCTAATCGAGAACAAGGGATTCGTCGTTTAATGGCAATCAACTTGATGAAACGACTGGAAAGCTCTGTATTCTCATTTAATCATACATTAGAACGTATAAAGAACTTTATTCAACAAACTATAGCTACTATTGAATCTTATAATCAAAGTGTAAAAAAAGAAATTGAGCTTACCGATATTACTAATTTCAATGATCTTGATGAAGATGAACAAAATAATGATCAGTTATTTACATTTGGTAAAAAAGTGAAAATTTCTTTATCTGATATGGATTATCTTTCATGGAAACACTATCTCACTAAAGATTATGAAATCTTATCATTATTAACTCATATGATAAGTGACATCACAGCAAAACATGATATTAAATTACAAAATTTACTTACTATTATTAAAAATAAACAACTCAATCCAATAAATAACAATAATAAGAAAGTAATTATATTTACCGCTTTTGCCGATACAGCAAGTTATTTGTTTGATCACGTTAGCCAGTATGTAAAAAATCACTTTTCACTACATACCGCAATGATAACAGGTTCAGTTGACGGAAGATCTACTGTACCTAAATTGCATTGTGATTTAAACACTGTTTTAACCTGCTTTTCACCCAAATCAAAAGATAAACACTTGTTAATGCCGAATAACACTCATGAGATTGATATATTAATTGCAACCGATTGCATCTCTGAAGGGCAAAACTTACAAGATTGTGATTATTTAATTAATTACGATATACATTGGAATCCGGTACGAATTATTCAGCGGTTTGGACGTATTGATCGCATAGGCAGCAAAAATCAGTCGATTCAGCTAGTTAACTTTTGGCCTGATGTTACTTTAGATGAATATATTGATCTAAAAGCTAAGGTAGAAACTCGCATGAAAATTGTCGACATGACTGCAACAGGTGATGACAATATTTTAAGTGAAGAAGAAAAATCCGATTTAGCCTATCGTAAAGCACAACTCAAACGCTTACAAGACGAAGTGGTTGATATTGAAGATATCACTAACAGTATATCAATCATGGATTTAGGTTTAAATGAATTTAGACTTGATTTACTGGAGTATATTAAAAATCATCCCGAACTTGATAAAACACCGTATGGATTACATGCCGTTGTGCCAGCTTTACCAGATATGCCCGCAGGTGTTATTTATATATTAAAAAACCGGGCAAACAGCATTAATATTAATAATCAAAATCGCCTTCATCCATTTTACATGGTGTATGTTGCAAATAATGGCGAAGTTATTTGTGATCATTTATCACCAAAACAATTACTTGATAAAATACGCTTACTTTGCAAAGGCAAAATAGAACCCATTGCAAAATTGTATCAACAATTCAATAAAATCACAGCCGATGGTGGTAATATGGCACATTTTTCACAACGACTTGGTGACGCCATAAACTCCATTATTGAAGTAAAAAAACACAGTGATATTGATAATTTTTTAAGCGGTAATGCAATTAGTTTTGTTACCGATAGTATAAAAGGTCTAGATGACTTTGAATTAATCTGTTTTTTAGTTGTCAGTGAATCAGAAAATAAGGTAGCATAATGCTTGGTTTGCCCAAAACGACAGAAATAAATCACCAGTTAGCTAAAAAAACAATCTATGCAAAGTTTCAACTGAACAATGCTACGAAAGAAAAAGTCGATGCGGATATAGCTAAAATTACCCTTGTTAACGAGGTTTCCGCAGCAAAGATAAATCTCGCAGCAGGAAATAACATTAATGCTTTTTTTGTGGCATTGGTACAACTGAAAAAAATCAATTTTAATGAAACAAACCTTGTTTTATTATCCAAACTAATACCGCAAAATATACTATTTATTTTGCAATATGCTAAGCAGGCTAAATTGGCCGTTTTTCAACATAAATTGATACAAAGTGATTGGCAAGCTAAAGAAGAATTACACATTGAATTAAAAGGATTAAACCTTGATAATGTCTGGCAAAACATCATTCAACAAGTCGGCAAATTCGACATTGAGCAAGGCAATAGTCTTGAGCAGCAGATTATCATTGCCGATAAAAGACAAAAACTGATTTTAAACATTGCTCGCCTTGAAAAGAAAGCAAGAAAAGAACTACAGCCTAAAAAAGCATTTGAATTGGTGCAAAAAATCAACCAATTGAAACAAGAATTAAAGGATTCTTAAATGGATAAATTAAAGATACATTCACTCAATAAAGTGGATGAAAATATCAAAAAAATCGGTGCACAATTCCCGAACTGTATTACTGAACGCAAAAACCAACAAGGTGAAGTGGAATACGCCATCGACTTTGATATGCTCAAACAAGAACTTTCATCAGTGATTGTTGAAGGTCGAGAAGAACGTTACCAATTTACTTGGCCAGATAAAAAGAAATCGATTCTACTTGCCAATGCCCCCATAGCCAAAACCTTACGACCTTGTCGTGAAGAAAGTGTTGATTTTGATGATACCGAAAATTTATATATTGAAGGCGATAATCTTGAAGTACTAAAACTATTGCAGGAAACTTACCTTGGCAAAGTCAAAATGATCTATATCGATCCGCCTTATAATACCGGTAATGATTTTGTCTATGAAGATGATTTTGCACAAAATACCTCTGAATACCTTGAAAACAGTGGGCAATTTGATGATGAAGGCAATCGGCTAATAAAAAATATGGAAACTAATGGCCGCTTTCATACTGATTGGCTGAATATGATTTACCCCCGTTTAAAACTGGCAAGAGATCTATTAACTGATGATGGTGTGATTTTTATTAGTATTGATGATAATGAGGTGGCACAACTTAGAAAAATTTGTGATGAGATTTTTGGTGAGAGCAATTTCGAAGGACACATTCATTGGAGAAGAAGACACAATCAGCCAAATGACAAAACAAAAATGATAGGAATTGTTACAGAACACATTCTAGCTTTTGCAAAAAATAGTAAATTCTTAAAAAACTCCGGTATAGGAAAGCTTAATTTGACAGCAAATTTCTCAAATCCTGATAATGATCCTCTTGGTTGTTGGGCTAGTAAGCCATGGAAAGTAGGTTCTGACCAATCGGGTAGTCAATATACAATTGTTACACCAACAGGAAAAATACTCAATGAAGAATGGATGGGAGAAGAAGATACCTTTAAAAAATACCTTAAAGAAGGGCGCATATACTTTCCCAAAAGTGGAAATGGAATGCCTAGGAAAAAATACTATCAATTTGAACGAGAAGAAGAGGGACAATGTGCGACAAATTGGTGGACTCATGAACAATTTGGACATAATCAAGGTGCTAACGACTATGCAACAGCCCTCTTTGGCATCAAAAATGTTTTTAGTAACCCAAAACCAATTGAATTGATAAAAGCTTTGTTAAGAATTGCCAATGTAAAAAATGAACACATTGTTCTGGATTTTTTTTCAGGATCCGCTACTACAGCTGATACAATTATGCAACTCAATGCAGAAGATGGCGGCAACCGCAAATTTATCATGGTGCAACTGCCAGAATCAACGGATGAGAAAAGCGAAGCTTACAAAGCAGGTTATAAAAATATCTGTGAAATTGGTAAAGAGCGCATTCGCCGGGCAGGCAATAAAATTGCTCAAGAAAATCCACAGGCTAAATTTGATAAAGGCTTTCGCGTTTTAAAATGTGATAGCAGTAATATGAAAGAGGTTTATTATAATCCTGCTGAGTATAATACCGATCTTCTTGATGTCCTGATTGACAATATCAAAGCCGATAGAACGGCAGAAGATTTATTGTTCCAAGTTATGCTGGATTTGGGGGTATTACTTTCTAGTGATATCAAACAAGCCACCATTGCCGGTAAAACCGTATTTAACGTAGCAGATAACTTTTTAATGGCTTGCTTTGATACAGACATTAATGAAGATGTCATCACGGCTATTGCCAAACAAAAACCTTACTATTTTGTTATGCGTGATAGCTCAATGGAAAATGATAGTGTTGCCACCAATTTTGAACAAATTTTCAATACCTACAGCCCTGAAACCAAGAGGAAGGTGTTGTAATGAAATTTAATTTTAAAATTCAGCAATATCAAACCGATGCAGTAAATGCAGTAGTTCAAGTTTTTAACGGGCAAGGTTATCAAAATAGCCTGCGTTATGTGCGTGATTTAGGCAATACACCTACTCAGGCAGAAATGAGTTATGACACTGATTCAAGGTATACATCAGATGACAGCGCAATCGATATTGGTTTTAAAAATGAAATTATTTCGTTAACCGATAACGAGTTACTCGCTAATATCAAAAAAATACAAAACGTAAACAATATTAAACAGTCGGCTGATTTAATTAAAAACTTAGGTCGGTGTAGTCTTGATATCGAAATGGAAACGGGTACTGGTAAAACCTATGTTTACCTCAAAACCATGTTTGAACTGAACAAGCATTATGGTTGGAGCAAGTTTATTGTGGTTGTCCCTTCTATTGCCATTCGTGAGGGAGTAAAAAAAACCTTTGAAATAACCACAGACCATTTTATGGAGCATTATGGTCAAAAGGCTCGCTTTTTTGTCTATGACAGTAAAAATTTAACTTTATTAGATAGTTTTGCTGCCAATTCGGGCATTAATGTTATGATCATTAACACCCAAGCTTTTGCTTCCTCGCTAAAAGAAGATGGCAAAAATAAAGAAGCACGAATTATTTACTCAAAACGCGATGAGTTTGCCTCGCGCCGGCCGATTGATGTGATAGCCGCTAATAATCCCATTATTATTTTGGATGAGCCACAAAAAATGGGTGGCGAAGTCACGCAAAAAGCTTTAAAAAATTTTAATCCATTATTTTCATTAAATTATTCTGCTACCCATAAAAAACAGAATAATCTCATTTATGTCCTTGATGCACTTGATGCATACAATAAACGGCTGGTTAAAAAAATCGAAGTAAAGGGTTTTGAAGTTAAAAATCTAAGAGGTACTGATAGCTACTTGTATCTTGAACAAATTCTCTTATCCAACAAAAAACCACCACTGGCAAAAATTGAGCTGGAAATAAATCACAGCAATGGTATCAAACGTGAAATTCGCAATTTCACTGAGGGTGATAATCTTTATTCTGTTTCAAAACAGATGCAACAATACAAAGGATATACGGTATCTGAGATCAATCCTTTGACTGGAATAGTCACTTTTACCAATGGTGTTGCAATTAAAACCGGTGAAGTGATAGGTGATATTTCTGAAGAAAATATGCGCCGCATTCAAATTAGAGAAACCATATTATCCCACTTTGACAAAGAAGAAAAACTGTTCAATATGGGCATTAAGTCACTATCATTATTTTTTATTGATGAAGTGGCAAGATACCGCCAATATGATGATAACAATAACGAAATATTGGGCGAATATGGACAAATATTTGAACAAGAATACCTAACGATTTTGCAACAATACTTAGACCAAGCCAGCAACACCCCTTATCAACAATATTTAAAAACTAAGTGTAATGATGCAAGCCAAGTACATAAAGGTTACTTTAGCATTGATAAAAAAACTGGCAAAAGTATTGATAGCCAATTAAAACGAGGTAGCGAATCTTCAGATGATATTTCAGCTTACGACCTGATTCTTAAAAATAAAGAACAACTGTTAAGCTTTGATGAGCCCACTCGATTTATCTTTTCGCACTCAGCACTACGTGAAGGTTGGGATAATCCCAATGTTTTCCAGATTTGTACACTAAAACACTCCGATAACCAAACAGCTAAACGGCAAGAAGTCGGCCGTGGTCTTCGTTTATGTGTCAATCAAGATGGTAATCGTATGGATATTGAAAGTTGCGGCGAACAAGTCCACGATATCAACATGTTAACCGTTATCGCCAGTGAAAGTTATAGAAACTTTGTTAATGATCTTCAAGCCGATATAAAAACAGTCATTTATGATCGACCAACTGTTGCCACCAGTGAGTACTTTTTCGGTAAATATGTAGAAGTTAATGGTGTATCAACCATTATCGATAAAGCAGTAGCTGATAAAATTGAATTTTATTTAATTAGTCATGGCTATGTTGATATCGAGCGTAAAATAACCGATAAATACCGCAACGATGTTGTAATGAACTCAGTGGCACCATTACCAGATGAATTACAACCAATGGGTGACGGAATTCATCGCCTAATTCAGACTATTTATAATGATAGCGAGTTAGACGCCATGTTTACCGATGGTCATGAAACAAAGATTAAAGATAATCCACTTAATGAGAATTTTGATAAAGCCGAATTCCAAGCATTATGGCAGCAAATTAATCAGCAATATGCTTATACTGTTAACTTTAATAGCGATGAATTAATCAATAAAGCAATTGCTCATATCAACGATAAGTTATTTGTCTCGCAGCTACAATACATTACGGCTGTCGGTCAACTTAAAGATCAAATAACAACACAAAGTATCTATCAAAATGATGCGTTTAAAACTCAAGAAACAAAGACTACCACTTTGGAACATGCTTATTTTAAACCAATAAAATATGATCTGATTGGTCAGATTGCGCAAGAAACCACATTAACTCGCAAAACAGTAGTAGCCATATTAAAGGGGCTAGATTCAAAAAAACTAAATATGTTCAAGGATAATCCTGAAGAATTTATTGCTAAAATTATTAAATTAATTAAAGAACAAAAAGCAACTACAATTATAGAGCATATTACATACAATAAAACTTCAGGCAAATATGACAGCACTATTTTCACTCAGGAAAAAAGTTTACAAAGTTACGATAAAGCGTTTTTAGCGAAAAAAGCAATTCAAAATTATGTATTTACCGATGGGCTAGCCGAAAAAAGTATTGAGCGAAAATTTGTTGAAGATCTTGATACGGCAGAAGAAGTGTGCGTATATGCAAAATTACCAAAAGGTTTTCATATTCCAACACCTGTTGGTAATTATTCACCCGATTGGGCAATTGCTTTTCATGTTGGGAAAGTAAAGCATATCTTTTTTATTGCTGAAACCAAAGGTACAATGGATAGTTTAAATTTAAGACCAATTGAACAAGCAAAAATTTCGTGCGCGAAAAAGCTTTTTAACGAACTTTCGACTAGTAAGGTACGCTATCATGATGTTGATAGTTATCAAAGCCTGATGAATATAATGAATTCATTATAAAATTACTTTCATTTAAAAATTTAGTTATAGATAATTTATTTATTTTTTACTGAAACGTATAGTTACCTGAAAGTTTTTGACAAAAATTATCTTATAAAAAAATAAAAATGCCGTTAGTTTGAGCTAACGGCATTTTATTAAGTAAATAAGGATGCAACAGGAAAGGTGTGTTCAAATATTAAATTTTGATCAGCAAAAACATTCAGTTTTAACATATCAAATTCTGTTACCAACATCCAAATATTGTTTAATACTTTGTGAATCAAAATTCCAAGCTATTTAATCAAAGGCTGAAAGATAGAACCGTGTTTTATGAATTTTATTTAGAATAATTTCTATTACCAATACTTACTGAGTATTATTAGGCTGTCAACAATCAATAATAAATAGGTTTATGTTAGTATTTCTTCTATCAATTAATCATATTCAATTTTATATCTGCCTATAACATCAAAAATATGATCATAAGTACTAAGAATTATACGTTGCTTGCCTTTTTTATGAACTTCATCTACTAAATCAAAACTAGATTTTGAATATTTTTCATAAGGGTATTCATCTATTAGATAAATAGATAAGCTATCAATATCACTAAAAATAAATGTAACTTTAACTTCTGGAACATTTAAGATTTTTGGCTTACAGCCTGCTAGTGATAATGATGTATTGACCATCAAAGTGAATGGTATACATTCTAATTTAACGTCAGATAATATCAATGCATTTCGTGCATAAATAATGCCGTATTTTGTTTGTATTTCCTGTGTGTTCATATTAACCTCATTTTTTCAATTTATTTTGATTGGTATCGTTTTTTTGAAAAATCTCTTAATATACTTGCAGACAAATTTATCTTAGATAAATCATCTGAATAAAATCCTAAGTATTGTAATCTTTTTAATAATATAAAGACACCTGTTAATAACAGGTACTAGGGTATTGACGTTTACCAAAGTTATCAAAGATATATAACTTATTTATCTCTCGTTTTCATTAAGATCAACACTTAGTTATTTGATTCATTTTTTACTGAAACGTATAGTTACCTGAAACTTTTTGACAAAAATTATCTTATAAAAAATAAAAATGCCGTTAGTTTGAGCTAACGGCATTTTATTAAGTATATAAATGACTTATTATTACTATTTCTTCTTCGCCTTAGCATTTGGTAAATCAGTGACTGAGCCTTCATAAATTTCAGAGGCTAAGCCAATTGATTCATGCAATGTTGGGTGAGCATGAATTGTTAATGCAATATCTTCGGCATCGCAACCCATTTCGACAGCTAAGGTGATTTCACCAAGTAATTCACCACCATTTGCACCAACAACCGCACCACCTAATAGGCGATTATCTGCTTTATTGAAGATCAGTTTTGTCATCCCTTCAGAGCAATCAGAAGCAATAGCTCGTCCTGAAGCTGCCCATGGGAAGATTGATACTTCATAATCAATACCTTTTTCTTTCGCTTCTTTTTCAGTTAAACCAACCCAAGCAACTTCGGGTTCGGTATAAGCGATAGAAGGAATGGTTTTTGGATCAAAGAAGTGTTTTTTACCTGCAATTACTTCTGCTGCCACATGACCTTCGTGTACGCCTTTGTGCGCAAGCATTGGTTGACCAACAATATCTCCAATTGCATAGATATGCGGAACATTGGTACGCATCTGTTTATCGACTTCGATAAATCCACGGTCAGTAACATTAACGCCTGCTTTTTCCGCACTAATTAATTTACCATTTGGTGTACGACCAATAGCCACTAATACCGCATCATAAGTATGAGTTTCGGTGCTGCCGTCTTTCTTTTCCATGGTGACATAAATTGCATCATGTTTTGCTTCAACGGTAGTAACTTTAGTTTCCAATCGTAAAGTGAATTTCTTTTGGATCTGCTTAGTAAAGACTTTAATTACATCTTTATCTGCAGCCGGAATCACTTGATCAAACATTTCAACTACATCGACTTCTGAACCAAGTGCATGGTATACAGTCCCCATTTCAAGACCTATAATTCCGCCACCCATTAATAATAATTTTTTAGGAATGGTGGTTAAAGCTAAGGCATCTGTAGAATCCCAAATACGAGGATCATCATGTGGAATAAAAGGCAACTTGATTGGACGAGAGCCCGCTGCAATAATTGCATTATCAAAGGTGATCTTAGTGATTCCTTTTGATGAAGTTACCTCCATTGTATGACTACCGGTAAACTGTGCCTCACCTTGAATAACATTGACTTTACGCATTTTGGCCATACCAGCTAGTCCATTAGTCAGTTGACTAATAACTTTTTCTTTCCAGCCACGCACTTTGTCTAATTCAAGTCTAGGTGTACCAAAATGGATACCATGTTCGGTTAATGATTTTGCTTCATCCATTACTTTAGCAACATGAAGTAATGCTTTTGATGGAATACAGCCTACATTTAAACAAACACCACCAAGTGTTGAATAACGTTCAACAAGGGTAACTTCTAGTCCAAGGTCGGCAGCACGAAACGCAGCGGAATAACCCGCTGGTCCTGCTCCTAAAACCACAACTTGTGTTTTAACATCTTGACTCATAATTTGATCTCCTTAATTACATCACTAAACGACGTAAGTCGGATAAGACGTTAACAATATGGCTTAAGAAGCGTGCACCATCAGCACCATCAATAACTCGGTGATCGAATGATAATGATAATGGCAACATTAGCCGTGGTGTAAACTCTTTGCCATTCCAAACTGGTTTCATGCTAGAGCGAGATACACCTAAAATACCAACTTCTGGCGCATTAACAATTGGTGTAAACGAGGTTGTACCAATGCCACCAAGGCTAGAAATAGTGAAACATCCACCTTGCATATCGCTACCTGTCAATTTACCTTCACGTGCCTTTTTAGAAATTGCCGCAAGCTCACGAGAAAGTTCAACAATACCCTTTTTATCAACATCTTTAAATACTGGAACTACAAGACCATTTGGTGTATCGACAGCAACGCCAATATTAATGTATTTTTTGATAATTAAGGTTTGGGCATCTTCAGATAATGAGCTATTAAAGCGTGGATACGCTGTTAATGCACTTGCTACCGCTTTCATGATAAACACAAGTGGAGTGATCTTAAGATCAAGTTTTTTCTTATCTGCTTCTGCATTTTGTTGCTTACGAAATGCTTCTAAATCAGTAATATCTGTTTCATCAAATTCTGTCACATGCGGAATCATTACCCAGTTACGGTGTAAATTTGCACCTGATACTTTTTGAATTTTAGTTAATGGTAAACTTTCAACTTCACCAAATTTGCTAAAATCAACTTTAGGCCATGGTAATAGACCAGGTAATGCACCACCTGTAGCGCCACTTTCAATTTGTTTAACAGCATTTTTTACGTAAGTTTGAATGTCTTCACGTAAAATACGGTTTTTAGGACCTGTAGCGGTAACTTTTGCTAGATTTACCCCAAATTCACGTGCTAAACGACGTACAGATGGTGTTGCATGAGCATAAGCATCGTTTTCAACAAACTCATTGCTTGATGAAGCAGGCGCTGATTTTGCAGTAACTGGTGCTGGCGTTGGCTCAGGTGCTGCTTTTTCAGCAACAGGAGCTGCGGCAGCTGGAGCTGCTTGAGTAACTGGAGCTGCACTAGATGTGGTTTCAAATTCCATGATTTTGGAACCTGTTTTTACTTTATCACCCACTTTTATCGTGATACTTTTAACCGTACCAGCAATGGTTGCTGGTACTTCCATTGAGGCTTTATCACCCTCAACGGTAATTAATGAATCATCAACAGATATAGTATCGCCTACTTTTACCAAAATTTCCGTTACTTCGACTTCATCACCACCAATATCTGGAACTTTTACATCTACAATTTGGCTAGTTGCAGTTGGTGTTACTTCAACTTTTGGTGCTTCTTGTGCTGTAGCTGGAGCGGCAGTTTCGCTACCTTGCCCATCAAAGACCATAATGTCAACGCCTGTTTTGACTTTATCGCCAATTTTTACAGAAATAGATTTAACAATACCAGCCTGTGGTGCTGGAATTTCCATTGATGCTTTATCACCTTCAACTGTCATAATTGACTGATCAGCTTCAACTTTATCGCCTATTTTAACCAGAATTTCGGTTACTTCTACTTCGTCACCACCGATATCAGGTAATTTGATTTGAATACTCATTATAATAACCTCTTATGCAATTCGTGGATTAAGTTTATCGGCATTGATTTCGAATTTTTTGATCGCATCTTCAACAACACTAACCTCAATATCGCCACGTTTAGCAAGTTCACCCAATGCTGCAACCACAACATAAGATGCATCGACTTCAAAGTGATGACGTAAATTTTCACGGCTATCACTGCGACCGAAACCGTCAGTACCGAGTACTCGATAGCTTTCAGCAGGTACAAATCCACGAATTTGCTCAGCAAACAATTTCATATAATCAGTTGAAACCACCGCTGGATTGTTATTCATAATTTGTGCAACATAAGGCACTTTTGGTGTTTCACTTGGATGCAACATATTATATCGTTCGCAATCTTGACCATCACGAGCAAGTTCAGTAAATGATGTTACGCTATAAACTTCTGAGCTAATACCATAATTTTTAGCTAAGATTTCAGCCGCTTCACGAACATGGCGTAAAATAGAGCCTGAACCTAGTAACTGAACAGTCGGTTTGCCTTTTTGACCCTCAACGGTATCTAGTTTATAAATACCTCGTCGAATGCCCTCTTCTGCACCTTCTGGCATTGCTGGTTGTGCATAGTTTTCATTGAGAGTTGTAATATAGTAGTAAACGTTTTCTTGCTCACCATACATGCGACGTAAACCGTCTTGCATGATTACCGCAACTTCATAAGCATAAGCAGGATCATATGATATACAGTTAGGGATAGTTAATGCTTGAATGTGACTGTGACCATCTTGGTGTTGTAGACCTTCACCATTTAGCGTTGTTCGACCAGAGGTTCCACCAATCATAAATCCACGAGCTTGTTGATCACCTGCTGCCCACATTAGATCACCAATACGTTGGAATCCAAACATTGAATAGTAAATGTAGAATGGAATCATTGGGAAATCATTTGTGCTATATGAAGTGGCCGCAGCAATCCAAGAAGCCGTTGCACCACATTCATTAATTCCTTCTTGAAGAATTTGACCTTTCTCATCTTCACGATAATAAGCCACTTGTTCTTTATCTTGTGGTGTATATTGTTGACCGTGTGGATTATAAATACCAATTTGACGGAATAAACCTTCCATACCAAAAGTACGTGCTTCATCAGCTAGAATAGGTACTAAACGTGGAGCAAGTTCTTTATCCTTAAGCATAATATTAAGCGCACGGACAAATGCTATAGTGGTTGATATTTCTTTCGATTGAGCTTCAAGTAATGACGCAAATTCACTTAATGGAGGAATTGAAACAGTTCCTGAAAAATGAGTTAATCTAGATGGTACATAACCATGTAACGCTTCACGACGCTCATGAATGTATTTGTATTCTGGCGTGTGTTCCTCAAATTTGATGTATGGTAATTTTTCAAGTGCTTCATCTGTCACTGGAATATTGAAGAAATCGCGAACATGACGCACGCCATCCATATTCATTTTTTTCACTTGGTGAGCGATATTTTTTGCTTCAGCAGCAGCCCCCATACCATAACCTTTTATGGTGTGAGCAAGAATAACAGTTGGACGATCTTTAGTTTCTTTTGCTCGTTGGAATGCAGCAAACATTTTAGCAGGATCTTGACCACCACGGTTTAATCTAAAGATTTCTTCATCAGACATATCTTTAACTAATTCAGCGGTTTCAGGGTATTTACCAAAGAAATGCTCGCGAACATAAGCACCGTCTTTTGATTTTAATGTTTGATAATCACCATCAAGTGTTTCATTCATTAGTCGAATTAACTTACCAGACTTATCTTTTTGGAGAAGTTTATCCCAACGGTCACCCCAAAGAACTTTAATTACGTTCCAACCCGCACCAGCAAATACACCTTCTAGTTCATTGATAATTTTGCCATTACCCGTTACTGGACCATCTAAACGTTGTAAATTACAGTTGATAACAAAAACTAAATTATCTAGTTTTTCACGTGTTGCAACGGTAATTGCACCTTTTGATTCTGGTTCATCCATCTCACCATCACCTAAGAAAGCATAGACAGTTTGTTCAGAAGTATCTTTCAACCCACGATTTTCTAAATATTTTAAGAAACGTGCTTGATAAATGGCATTAACAGGACCAAGCCCCATCGATACTGTTGGAAATTGCCAAAATTCTGGAAGCAATTTAGGATGAGGGTATGATGGTAAACCTTTACCATGAACTTCTTGACGGAAATTATCTAATTGCTCTTCGGTTAAACGTCCTTCAATAAAGGCTCGAGAATAAATACCTGGTGAGATGTGCCCTTGGAAGTAAATTAAATCACCGCCATCTTTTTCATTACGAGCACGGAAAAAGTGGTTAAAACAGACTTCATAAAAAGTAGCTGCAGATTGGAACGATGCCATATGGCCACCAAGCTCTAAATCTTTCTTTGAAGCTCGTAACACCATCATAATTGCATTCCAACGGACAATTGAACGAATACGTCTTTCTATTTCCCAATCGCCAGGATAAGCAGGTTGCTCTTCTACTGGAATAGTATTGACATAATTGCTTGTTGAAGATCCAAAAAGTACTGGAACACCCCCATCTCTCGCCTTATTAACTATTTGTTCAATAATATACTGTGCTCGTTCGATTCCTTCTTCTCGAATAATAGACTCAACACTTTTGAGCCAATCTTGTGTTTCAATGGGATCGACATCATTCATTTGCATGTCCGACATATAAAAACCTCTTTTTTTGTTTAGAAAAATGCATTATTTGCTATTCTCAATTACATTAAAAAACGTAATAAAAGAAAGCTTAAACTCTGCATTACAGAGCTTCATTAATATCAGTCTGCCATTTAAAAAAAAAAAGTAAAGCAAACTGCCGCTTTGAAAAGAATGTTAATTCCTATCAAATTAATCAACTATTTCAATATTAGTAATGAAATTGATGTTATTTATATGATAAATAAGTAAATTTCACCTAATGATACATATAAATGTTATTCCTAATAGCTATTCCAATAATAACTACAAGTTGTCAAGTTATTATAAAATCTGTTATATACTCGTAAAAATTGCGATAATACTACTTGAAGATAACAGAAAAAACTATGATCATTAATAATGTCATAATCAAAGACTTAAAAATTAAACCATATGTGTATACCTATCAAGCTATGCATGACTTTACGAAACAACGTGATGAGCATTCTCTTGATGAAATCTGGTTAGTCGAACATGAGCCTGTATTTACCCAAGGTAAAGTTGGTAAAGCTGAACATTTATTAAATCAGACAAATATCCCTGTTATTCAGACCGATCGCGGTGGTCAAATTACTTACCATGCTCCAGGTCAACAAATCATGTATATTTTATTTGATTTAAAAAGACTTAAGTTAGGTATCCGAGACGTAGTTAGTTATTTAGAAAATAGTGTCATTCAAACATTGTTCCATTATGGTATTATTGCTCATGCAAAGCCTGATGCACCGGGAGTATATATTAACGAAAAAAAAATCTGCTCACTTGGTTTGCATATCAGTCGTGGCTGCACTTTACATGGACTTGCATTCAATGTTGATATGGATCTTACCCCTTTTAATAACATTAACCCTTGTGGCTATGCCGGATTACAAATGACGCAACTAAAAGAATATGTCTCTCAAATTGACCGTAAAGAGATAAAACAACTATTAACTAATAATTTTATTAAGCAGTTACCTCAAAGATAAGATACCAATTATGCAAAATAATGAAACAAGAATCAGAAGTTCGAAATATCGTGATGCTGACAAGACACGCTTAATTCCAACTGTAACATTAGAAGATGTAGCACCACTAAAAAAACCTGAATGGATGCGAATTAAATTATCTGCTCACTCTGATAATATAGCACATATTAAAAACACAATGCGCAAACATGGATTACATTCAGTCTGTGAAGAAGCTTCTTGCCCTAATTTAGCTGAATGTTTTAATCATGGCACGGCTACTTTTATGATTTTGGGCGATATTTGTACCCGCCGTTGCCCATTTTGTGATGTAGCTCATGGTAGACCATTACCACCAGATAGTAAAGAACCCATTAAGCTAGCGCAAACCATTCAAGAAATGAAATTACGCTATGTTGTTATTACCTCGGTTGATAGGGATGATTTAAAAGATGGTGGAGCTAGCCATTTTGCTAATTGTACTCGAGAAATCAGAGCATTAAACCCAAATATAAAGGTTGAAACATTAACACCTGATTTTCGTGGTTGTATTGATGAAGCAATTGATGTCTTAAGTGATAATCCACCTGATGTATTTAATCATAATTTAGAAAATATACCTCGCTTATATAAAAGGATCCGACCTGGCGCTAACTATGAAGGATCACTTAAATTACTGGCAGCATTTAAAGAACGACATCCTGAAATTCCTACAAAATCTGGGTTAATGGTAGGACTTGGCGAAACAAATCAAGAATTAATTCAAGTGTTAAAAGATTTACGTAGTCATGGTGTTACTATGTTGACGCTTGGTCAATATTTACAACCAAGTAAATATCATTTACCCGTTGAACGTTATGTTTCGCCACAAGAATTTGAAGAATTAAAGCAAACGGCATTAGCTATGGGATTCACTCATGCAGCTTGTGGGCCATTTGTACGTTCATCTTATCATGCTGATTTACAAGCAATGGGCAAAGAGGTGAAGTAATCTTCACCCCTTTTTATAATTCTACTCAAAAGCTAAATCAATTATCCACAACCATAAAACGGCGATTTTCAGTAACGATTTGCAAAAAGATGGGTAAACTAATTTTTTCTGCTTTTTGCAATTTACCATTAATATCATAAATTTTAGAACGACCAAAAGCATCTAAAACAACCGTTTTATCATCATAAAGTGCTGCTATAGTATTTTCATCACCAGCAACTAGCCATTGTCTAGACTTTCGAGTAAATAGGTTTTTACCTTGACTGTACAGCTGAGGTGGCGTAGTAACATAAAATGCGTCTTGCATTAATGTAAGCATAATATCAGTTTGCGAAGTTGCTTCTGTTATTTGGGCACGGCCTTTATTTGGCCATGATATAATCAATGGTACTTTTAATGATTCTCTGTTAAAGTCGCTTCCTGCATTGCGTAACGCTACTTTTTTCACTTCGTCAATTTTAATATCATTCGAACCAGTAATAACAATAATCGTATCATCATAGGCATTAGATAATTTTAAATAGGCAATTAATGATTCAATGTATTGATCTAGCCTTTTAGCTTCTGATTGAAGATCAGATATCGTGATTTTTTTATTTTTACTTCCCAATGAATATTGGATTATAGAAAACAGAGGTGCATGATTAGCAAGGCTATTTTGTTCTTCATGCCAAGCCCTCCAGTTTTCTGTTATTTGTTTATTAGATTGTTTTTTAGGTTGTGGTATTGAAAAATTAGATAACAAAGCTGAACGATATAAAGGTTCAGCAAAACCATTTTCCGAAAATAGACCTAAGTTGTAGTGCTGTTTTGTAACGACATCAAGCAATACAGACGGTTTATGTCCAACAAGGATACTATTATAGTAGTTAGGATCTAACCCATAAAACAATGAAAAGTCATTTAAATAGGACTGATTACTTGCTCCATAATGATTAGCAAAGAAAATATTATCTTGAGAAAACTCATTTAACCACGGCATATGTTTAGTTAATAAATTAGTATTCCACCCTTCAATAACAATCATTAACACATTATTTTTTATTGTCTTTTGATTATAAACAATATTTCCTAACGGATATTCAATTGCCATCGCAAAAGGATTCCCTTCTTGGGCAACACGATCACGATAACCATTTTCTTTAATAAAGCCATAACGTTCAAGAAAATGGCGAGCAGTTAAAGGATAAGAAAGTGGTAGGCTTGAACGCTGCATAGTAATTGGTCGATAAAAATTAGCATCAGCCCAGATATGAATCAAATGTGAGGAAACAAAACAAAGAATAAAAAGAATTACTACAGGCTTTGCATAGCGTTTACGTTTACTTAAGCTACGTAACTTTTTCCAGCTCCATACCGAAAATAAAATTTCAATCAACAAAATAAACGGAATAGCAATAAATACCGTACTTAAATAAGTGACTTTTTGCGATGAAAATAATTGCCAAATAGACAAATTAAGGTGCATTCTAAAATGCGAAAAAACTTCAATATCAATAATTAGTAATGAAAGACCTACTGTTGCAAAAACCGTTGCAATTATCCTTTGCCATCGAGATGAATGAATGAAAAAACTTAACGGAAAAAGCAGAATCAAATAAGCAATAAAGGTCAAATAGCTGAAATGTCCGATTGCACTAATAATTGCATAAAATCGCCCCATAAAAGTACGAGGCCAATCTGCAATAAATAAATATTGACTACCTAGTAAAATTACAACAAAAATATTAAACAACGTAAACCAATGCCCCCAACTAACAATTTGTGAGGCACGATAGTCTTTGAAGTAAGTATTTTTGATTTTGAGCATATTAAGTCGTTGCTAATGGTGATTATTAAGATAAATAAACAATAAATTATGTTTTAGTTTACCTGATTTTAAAAAATCTTTCTGTAAATTTTTTATTTGCTACCATAAAGATTTTGGTAATCTGTTGGCGATACATCGGATACTTGTTATAATTTCAAAATGAAATAAGTTAACAAAAAGATAAAAACTTTGGCAATTAAACAACTCAACGCAAAACAGATCCAGCCTGATTTATCCTATATTTCTGAACTTAGAAACAAAACTAATAATTCAATATCATTAGAATCAGAAAAATCAGAACATTTACTCATGTGGCAACCACGTGTGGCCTCTGCCTTAGCACTGTTATGCCCACCCAAAAGAGTATGTTATAGCCCCCGCTTTATGTTGCTTAAAGCACCTGAAAGCGAGCTTTTTTTTGATTTACTAAGACAAGCCATTAAATCTGATTTATCTTCACCTTCATTAGGCTATAGTTATTTTTTTAGCGAAAGTAAAATTACGCTGGCCAATGCAAAGAGCAAACAAGATAATTTTGCTGCCCAAGACAATTGTTTATTTGCATCATCTGTTGATAGTGAAAAACTATTTGGTTGTGTTAGACAACCTGAAAATAGTCCTATAAAATTACAAGCTGGACTTGTTCATCGTGCTAATGGCGGCATTTTAATTTTAGGCCTTCGCTCACTACTTAGCCAACCATTGTTATGGTCTAAATTAAAACAAATGGTAATAAAGCAAGAGTTTGAATGGGTTTCAGCTGACGAATCTCATCCTTTACCTTTGTCTATTCCTCCTATGCCACTTGATTTACGAATTATTTTAGTTGGGGATAGATTAAGTTTAGCAGAATTACAAGATTTTGAACCTGAATTTTATTCAACTTCTATCTATACTGAATTTGAAAATGAATTACCAGTCAAATCACCCGAGCAAATAGAACGCTGGATTAATTACTTAAAATTTATCGCTAATAAACAACAATTACCTAATATTGACACCTTAGCTTTAGCAAAAATTTACAAAGAGGCTACTCGCTATACTGGTGATCAACATTACCTCCCTCTTTCAGTAGATTGGATTAATTCGCTATTAGTTAATGCTACACACTTTATGCAAAATAATGTAATCGATGAATCAGCCATCACATCTGCTATAAAGCAAAAATCATGGCATGAAAATTATTTGCAAGAAAGGCTACATGAGGAGATATTTAGTAATCAAATAATGATTAATACTAAAGAGCAAGTTGTTGGACAAATAAACGGCTTATCAGTAATTGAATACCCTGGGTATCCAAAAGCGATTGGTGAACCCACTCGTATAAGTTGTCTTATTCATTTTGGTGATGGAGAGATAATTGATATAGAACGCAAAACAGAATTAGCTGGTAATATTCACTCAAAAGGAATGATGATAATGCAGGCATTTATTATGTCTGAATTTGCTATCAATCATCAATTACCTTTTTCAACTTCTTTAGTGTTTGAACAATCTTACAGTGAAATTGATGGTGACAGCGCTTCACTTGCAGGGCTTTGTGCAATCATTAGCGCTTTATCACAACAACCTATTGATCAACAATTGGCTGTTACTGGTTCAGTAGATCAATTTGGTCATGTCCAATCAATTGGTGGAGTGAACGAAAAAATTGAAGGATTTTTTGCTGTTTGTAAACAACAAGGTTTAACTGGACAACAAGGCGTAATTATTCCAGCCACTAATCAACGCCATTTAAGTTTAAATGATGATGTTATTGAAGCAATCGATCAAGGAAAGTTTTCAATATGGTCTGTTGAACATGTTGCTGATGCGCTTTACCTACTAACAGGTATTCCTTATAAAGATAAAGATAGCATTAATCTTTACCAATTGATTCATGCACGTATGCAAGCAGTATTGTTGCAGGACAAAAAACAAGATAGTTGGTTAAGTAGATGGCAAAAATATTGCAAAAAGTAACAATACCAAATAAACTTTGGTACAAAATTTTATTAATTACGGAATAGAAAAAGAAAGTTAGGTAACTTTTAATTTTTCAAAACATGTTTTAATTTACATTAAATAAAAGGTTTTTTTATGACATTTGAACGTAAATCTTCGTACGATAAAGCAGATCTGATTAAATCAGGCAATAATGAGTTATTTGGTCATGATGGACCACCATTACCATCTGATTTAATGTTAATGATGGATCGTATTATCGAAATGAATGAAAACGGAGGTAACTTTGGCAAAGGTTTTGTTGAAGCCGAACTTGATATTAATCCCGATTTATGGTTTTTTAAATGTCATTTTAAAAACGATCCAGTTATGCCTGGTTGCCTAGGACTTGATGCTATGTGGCAATTAGTTGGATTTTATTTAGGTTGGATTGGTGGTAAAGGGAAAGGCCGCGCTTTAGGTGTTGGTGAGGTAAAATTTACTGGCCAAGTACTACCAACCAATAAAAAAGTAACCTATAAAATCCATTTCAAACGTGTTATTAATCGCAAATTAATTATGGGTATCGGTGATGGCGAAGTTTTTGTTGATGGTAAGCTTATTTACCAAGCCTCTGATTTAAAAGTAGGTCTATTCCAAGATACCAACGCTTTTTAATTTAAAGCTACTCATTCTGTCAGCCTTATTAAATACAAGTAAGGTTGACATCATCTCTTTTTTTATTAAATCCATATTTAGTTATAGCATGAATAATCATGTATAATGCTACAAATTTTTATACTTTTTTATTTATAATGAATCGTTTAAAACATTTATTAATTTGTATTATTTTATTTTTTTTATCAAACACGCTAGTTTATGCTGATTTCAGTGGTAAAGTTGTCAAAGTAATTGATGGTGATACAGTTGATATCTTAACTATCAAAAAACAAAAAATCCGTGTTCGTTTGCTTGATATCGATGCGCCTGAAAGTAAACAAGCCTATGGTAATGTATCACGGAAATATTTAGCTTCACTTATTGCTGGTAAAAATGTTTTTGTTAAAGAAAACAAAAAAGATATCTATAAAAGAACCTTAGGTACTATTTTTTTAAATAAAGTTAATATCAATGCCAAAATGGTCGAAAAAGGTTATGCTTGGGCATATCGTTATAAAGGGGTAGCTAATAACAAAATGATGGTAAAATTAGAGACCAGAGCAAAACAAAATAAAAAAGGACTTTGGAAAGATAAACATCCAATAGCTCCTTGGGATTTTCGTCATAATATGCGATAAATTATATTATTTTTAAAATAAATTTGCTTCAGCTTGTTGAAGAAAATCCATACCTTGTCTACAAGCTGGAGCTTGATTATCTGCAGACAGTGACGAAATCTGTTGTTTAGCCAGTTCTACGCTTTGTTTAATCATATCAGATTGTTGTTTAGGAATTACTTTCATAAAACTGTCAAGTTTATCAAAATAGGTTTTACATGATTCATGTTAAATCCGCCATAGTAATTGAAGAAAAGCCTAATAACACAATAAATAGTAATCTTTTCATTTTCTTATATTATTAGTTTATTGCTAATATCATGAAAAATGATAATTAATAGTAGAAATAGCCAGAATATGGCAAAGAATTTAAGGCGGGAAGTCTATCAGAAAATACCCTATCAGTAACAATTTACCGATAGGGTAGCAAAACTAAAAAATAAAATATAAATCTTAGATGATGGTAACATCCGCTGCTGCAGGACCACGAGGACTGTCTTGAATTGAAAATTCTACTTGTTGACCTTCACCTAATGTTTTGAATCCATCGCCAGAAATTGCAGAGAAATGTACAAATACATCTTTGCTACCATCAGCGGGGGAAATAAAACCAAAACCTTTACTTTCGTTAAACCATTTTACTTGACCAGTTTTCTTAGACATAATAATCTTCCTATAAATAAATTAACTTTAGCCCCTAAAGGACTATATTCAAAAACATAAAACCTAGATTACTTATTAACACTAAGAAGAATATACTAAAGAAAACTAATCTCTAAGGTATAGTAAACTACAAACTACATATATCGAAATGTTACAAAATAAATCCGCATGTCGTATGCTTGTGTCTATTTACTCATAATTAGTTTACTAATGCAAGCAATCTTTTTAAAAGATTACTTATTATATCAGTAAAAATAATTCATAACGCTAATTTAAAGATATAACGTTATGAATTTTATAATATTAATCTTTTGCTATCATTTGAGATTTTTTTATCGTTGCTTCCACTGCATCAATAACTGCTGACCTAAATCCTTTGGCTTCAAGTAGTTGCACACCTTCAATGGTTGTACCCGCAGGTGAGCAGACCATATCTTTTAACTCCCCTGGATGTTTACCTGTTTCTAATAATAGTTTTGCCGATCCTAAAACTGCTTGGGCAGCAAACTTGTAAGCTTGTTTTCTTGATAATCCGCCTTTAACCGCACCATCAGCTAGTGCTTCAATAAACATAAACACAAAAGCTGGGGAAGATCCACTTGCTCCAATAACTGCGTCAATTAAATCTTCAGGAACAACTTCCGTTTCACCAATACAATTTAATAAACGTTGAATTATTGCTAATTCTTCATCCGTAACCTCTGTATTTGGTGTTATTGAACACATAGCTGCATTAACTAACGCAGGTGTATTTGGCATTACTCTTACTATTTTTTGCTCGTAGCCTACATTTTTTGCTATCGTCTTAATCGTTACACCTGCAGCAATCGAGATAACAACGGTATTCTTTTTTAACTCCTTTTGAATATCAGCCAACACATCCACAATAATATTCGGCTTAACCGCTAAAAAAACAATATCTGATTCTCGTGCAACATCTCTCGCTGATGCTAAATTATTTATTGAGTAAGATTGATTAAGAACTTGACCTTTTTCGATATGAGGATCATAAACATAAATTTGCGTTCCAGGAACTATATTACTTGCTAAAATACCTTGTAAAATAGCATTACCCATATTACCTAAACCAATAAAACCTATACGCTGTTCCATATATTAATCACCTCTTAAATATTTATGTATAAGAATATATGATAAATGTTTTTTGATATAAATTAAAAATTTCAATCTCAGAAATTAAAATAATTATTTTGATAAAAAATTTTTGGTTAAAATTTTTAGTAAATGAATTAAATGTACAAATTTTTATGTTTGCTATATAAAATTATTTTAAAATACATATCCATTAAAAAAAACAAAATACTACAATTGAATAAATAAAAAACATGCTATTAAATTACTTTGTATAAATAAAAGTAAATTGGTCATTTAGTCATATTAAACTAAATGACCAATTCAGTAACAATAAGAAGAATTAAGGTGAGACACAAGCTACTCTATAGTCTGGACGTTCTGAAGCAAGCCAAGCGCCAACTATACCTATATTTGTCTCCACAACATATTGAGCTATTTCATCTTTTTTATCAGAAGTCCAATAATATCCTCGCATATCGCCCCAACTAGGATCACCAGAAAGAAAATATTCCCAATCACTATCTGTATAATAGATTTGAGTCATTCTTCCCCATTCGCTAAATAAGCCTCCCATCCAATAACCATTCATTTTATAACTAATTTTTCTTTTATAGAACAAGTCAGCGATACCGTTTTGCCAATTGCCACGTCTTGCATTGGTAAAATCAAGTACTTTGGTCATACGATATCCACCACCATTAAAGTTATCACAAAATGCTACTGCATTTTGATACCCCCCTGCACCACCTTTTTTAGTGACATACCAACGCTCTAACCTAAAACTATACAATGGGTCATTGTTTTTATCGTGTAGATAAAATGTTGAAGGAATAAAAGAACCAGGATGACCCTCCTTAGGACCCGTTAAGTTAATTTTTACAAGCCCTGTCGGTAGCGTATTTTCAGCATTTAACGTTAATGTTACCCCTCCAGCCGAAATTGTTCGACCATTCGTATTAACGATATCTTGTGCTTTCATTCCTGCAATACTCAAGTAAAAAAATAAATTATGAGAGCCTGTGGTTGGAAAGTTTGCTCCCGGATTTACTGGATTGTAAGCATAAAATCTCCTATGCCTTATTCCAGTCACCATTCGGATCGTTAAGAGAAGAAACTGCCCCATCGTAAGGCATATTATTTGAATGCCAATCATATTCTAAGTTAGGTATTGCATAACAAAATTGTGGTTTATTCATTTTAGGATAAAGATAATAAGTATGCCTATTCCCAGTAAAGTTATCACTTTCAGAAGGAATACCATATTCCGTCTTAATGTTCACATCTTCTACTTCTAACGTTAATTGATAAGGTGCATCACAACCATTTAATGCTTTATCTGAATTATCCTTCACATAATTAGTAATATCCTGACCATATAAATTCTGCCATTTAATTTTTAATTTACTCGAATTAACACGATGAAGTATATCGCCATCATCATCCTTCCAATAACCATTGTCATCAATCACTTTATCGGTCAATACTTCTGGGTAATCCCCATGAGGTACTAATGTTTGGATGTCTGCAAAAGTGGCTGAAAGTTTATCTAACACTACTGGGTTTTCCATACTTGAGCTATCATTTGATGCATTAATAATTTGGTTTCCTAGTAATGTTACTGATAATAAGGGACTAACTGAATCAGCATGAGTCATACCGCCATCAAAGGTTAAATAAGGTGCCGTGCCATGAATGGCATTTGATGTGGTAGCCGATAGTGCCTGCGATTCAAAAGAGTACGACAATAACAACAACGGCGCTAATGCCAATGGGATTTTTGAAAATAGTTTTGTGAATAATTTCGATAATAATCAGAGAAATAATCTCGACAATATAAATGAGATTCGAGTAAAAACACGTCGAATAAAGTTATTTGATAAATTTAAGACGTAGGTTTGCCATGGCTTGTGGCTAAAATGGTACTGCATTTTGTTTCACCTGTCAATTAATATTTTGTTTTATTTAAATTTTTTATAATTGTTCGCTTATTTAATAAGCCATCTTTTATGAAGATGGTTAAAGTATAGCCGCTTAAAAAATAGTTGGCTAGTTTTTTGGCGAAATTTTTTGTAAAGAAATGTAAAGATAAAAACGATTCGGCTTTAGTAATAAGCGAATTTTCTAATTAAAATATGGTGTTAGACTTAGAACTTTTTGATTTTTGCGGAATGATTAATATTACTGATAACATCTAAAACGCAAACACGCCAACAGCACGATTTGGCGTGCAGTTTTACTTCGTAATCAGCATATTTTTATATTTTGATAAGAAAATCTTATTAATATTGTGGTGCTATAAGCGTGTTTTTTGCTCTAAAATCACTCAGATAGATTATTGATTTTATTTAATTTTTTATATTTTAAATCCTGGATTCAAACATGAAGTGCAATTTTAAACACGGTGGAGTGAAGAAAGTAGAAAGGTGATTTATACTAGCACCTTCGCACCACCACAGTTTGGAGATTGCTATGTATTATAATCACCTTTCTAGGAAGGAAAGATACCAAATTTTCGTATTATTACAAGCCGGAAAGAATAAAAAAGAGATAGCCCAGCTACTCAATAGACATCCTTCGACAATAAGTCGAGAGATAAAAAGAAACTCAAAACCTAATCAAGCCTATCAAGCACAT
>NZ_LZHJ01000073.1:0-13120 GCF_001690815.1 Gilliamella sp. GillExp13
TATATTGAACGATTTAATCGTACCTATCGTACTGAAGTACTTGATTTATATCTTTTTAACAACTTAGCACAAGCAAGGAGAATAACCGAAGAATGGCTAACGATTTATAACACCGAAAGACCGCATGAGGCATTAAATAACATGACACCGATTGAGTATAAAACACTAAAACAAGCAGCTTAATTTTCTACGTGAGTTGTGTACTAAGTTTGGGGCATTTACAAATGGAGCTCCCATGATTTTAGAAGGACATGTTCACTGCCGTGTAGGCAGTTTAGAAAAGAGTGGTGCGAAAGTGTCAAGTATCCAGTTAGTTCACTGCCGTGTAGGCGGTTTAGAAATATATAAAGATATGTCTGGGAGAGTTAGTGCTTCATGAAGTCTTTTTGTATTATAAACGGTTGAATGAATGGCCGTAATACGTTTATTCAAATTGATAATAATTTTCTTTATGATATTAACGCCATATCGCTTGTTGGTGATACGGCGTTAATTTTATTTTACGAAAATTTATTACAGTAGTTTAACTGACTATTTCCTATAACCAACGCAATTGATTCCTACACATCATATTAGTTGATTGATCATTATTTTGCCATTTTTGGGGTATCTATCTGCTTTACTAATGTAAAATCTATAGCTAATAATTTTTCTAATCGTGCAAGTATCCAATTATAACGATCTTTTAATGCATCTTCATGCCATTGTTGATCAAATGTTTTTTGATTAAAATCATCTAATACTTTTTGAGAAAGGCGAAAAGCAGTCGTGTTATTAGTATGATTACCCTGATATACGATCATTTTGACATTGAAAGGATTATTACTAGCATCAATATTTTTTTTACCGCTTAATAATGTCAAATTAGCAATACTATGTAACCATCTGTTTTTTACTTCTTCGGTGATATGATTCCATTCTGCAATAGTCTTATATTTTTTAGGTAATATATGTTCAAGGTGCAAGTCATTATTAAGTTTTAATAAAATAGGATTAGATTGATCGGTTAGATCATACTCAATTAAAATCAAAAGAGGTTTAATCCATGCCTCTTTATCAACCATATTAGAAGTTAGCTGAGATATCGCTAATTCATAAATCTTTTCGGAATTTAACTTATTTGAAAAGATTGCTTTTAAATAATTGATATGTTTTTTTTCTTTCAGTGCTTTAATGACATTAAAAGAAGTCTGCTTTACTTGGGATAATGTTTTTCCCGCAATCCAATATAAATAATAAAAGCGTCTTAGTTCAAAAACTAATTCATCAAAATCTTTATAATTTGTTGTAATGGCTGTCATTAATATCGCTTTCCAATAATTACTCCATCTCAAATATTGGAACGAATAAATATTTTTATCTTTTGAACAATATATTTTTTCGTAATAATTAATAACAAATTGTTTTAATGAGGCTATGACTTGATTAGGATCTTGATTTTCGAATAAGTTTTGTAGCTCTTCAGTGAATGATTTTTTTTGATTTGAGCCTAATAAATAATGTGCGTAAATAATAAACAAATCATTTAAACTTATATCGTCACATTGTTTAATGAGCTGCTCCATTTCACGCCAATCAGACATAAAACTATCTTCTTTTAATTTTGAAGTGGCTAAATCATCTTTATATTTTTTATAAAGCTTTTCTAATAAAAAACTTTTTATTAAGTCAGCAGAAGTTAAATCTAAACCTCTATTATTGAGCACCTGAAACAATTTAATAGCAAAATCACGACTGGTACAATCGATACGTATAATTTTAACTTGGTAAAACAAATAATTAATTAACTCTCCAAGTTTATTTTCAGGTAAAGAATTTAATTTCTCTTTAAAAATTAGTGCTGTATTAATAAATTTAAATTTGGGTTCTTGATCATTTTTAATTTGATATTTATATGGAGGAGGCAATATTTTTGTTGCTCCCTCGTTTAAAATATACGCTTCAAAATCAGATTGATGAGAGCTATGAGTGTGTAATCTTAAACGTGAAGCTCGGCTATTAAAGATTATTGCAGAACGGATAATATCAATATTTACAGAAAGGGGATTTAAATTATCATGTAGATTAAGATTCGGAAAATAATCACGTATAACGCAAAATAGTATCATTAACGTTGTTAATCTTTGTTGTCCATCGACAACATCAATATAAGGGGAATTAGGTTCATCATAAGAATTTGCTGTAATAACAGAGCCAAGAAAGTAATTTGGTACGTCATTTTCATATGATTCTAAAATATCGTCCCATAACTGTTCAACTTGTTCACTTTCCCATTTATAAGGTCTTTGATACTTTGGTATTTTATAAAGATTTTTTGTATCACCAAATAATTCACTAATCGATAAACTACGGGGTTTAAAAGATTCTTCCATATTTATACCTACTTATATTTCTATTTAATTTAATTTGAAAACATTTGATTATTAGTTATTATTCTAGCAATTTACTTGTTTCATATAAATTAATTATCATGATTAATAATATAAATAAAATTTAAAAGGCTTGATATGATGATTAAATTTTAAAAAATAAAAGCAATTATTTTATTGTGGAATTTATCTTACTGATAATAAAAATTTCTAGATAAAACATGAAAAACTAAAGCATTTTTCGAGGCTTTAGTTTTTATAAATATAGAAAAGTAAATTGTTATTACTTTATCCCAAATTCAGACCGATAAGCTTCAACTTGCGTTACTTGATCTTTTCGAGCTGGATCTTTATAGAGGTACTGGATTAAATCATCAAGCGTAATAATTGAAATTACATTGCAATGATAAGTTTGTTTAATTTCTTGAATTGCTGACAGTTCACCACGACCTTTTTCTTGGCGATCTAGACAAATCAGTACGCCAGCAAGTTTAGATTGGTTATCTGCTAATATTTTCATCGATTCACGAATAGCAGTTCCGGCAGTAATAACATCATCGACCAACATAACGCGTTGTTGATAGATCGAACTACCTACTAAATTACCGCCTTCACCATGATCTTTTGCTTCTTTACGGTTAAAACAGTAAGGAATGTCAACATTATGATGTTCAGATAGTGCAACAACGGTTGATGAAACAATAGGGATACCTTTATAAGCTGGACCAAAAATGACATCGTATTCTAAATTAGCATCCATTAGTGCGGCTGCATAAAAACGACCTAATAAAGCCAGATCTTTACCTGTATTAAATAATCCTGCATTAAAGAAATAGGGACTTTTGCGTCCCGATTTCAAGGTGAATTCACCAAACTTTAATGCTTGCCTATTTAATGCAAATTCAATAAATTCACTTTTATATGATTTCATCGATCCTCTCCAATTAATCTTTTAAGGCCTGTTTTTGTGCATCAATAATAGTTTTGATGCCATTTTTTGCTAGCTCTAACAGTTTTAATAATTCGTCATGACTAAAAGGTTCGCCTTCAGCAGTGCCTTGCACTTCAATCATACGACCATCGTCAGTCATAACAACATTCATATCGGTTTCAGCGTTTGAATCTTCTATGTATTCTAAGTCACATACTGCTTGGCCATCGACAATACCGACAGAAACAGCTGCAACTAATGATTTAATTGGATTTTGCTTAATTTTACCATCTGTAACCATTTTATTGATTGCATCATTTAGTGCCACACAAGCACCAGTAATTGACGCAGTTCGAGTGCCCCCATCCGCTTGAATAACATCGCAATCTAACGTGATGGTATATTCACCTAATAATTTAAGGTCGACCATTGCACGTAGAGAACGAGCAATAAGGCGTTGAATCTCCATAGTGCGACCGGTTTGCTTACCTTTAGCCGCTTCGCGTTGAGTTCGTGAATGGGTTGCACGAGGCAACATACCATATTCAGCGGTTACCCAACCTTGGTTTTGACCTTTTAAAAAACGCGGCACACCTTCATCAATAGTGGCATTACAAAGTACTTTAGTTTCACCAAACTCAACTAATACAGAACCTTCTGCATGCTTAGTATAATGACGGGTTATTTTGATAGGGCGGATTTGTTCCGCAGATCGACCAGACGGGCGCATGCAATTCTCCAGATGTTACAATTAAAAAATATCGTTTTGAACTAATTATTTAAGGGGACATCAACAAGATAAGGTTGATGTTTAGCCTAAGCTAAGAGCATATTATACAGAATATGTGGTACAATGCCCAGCAAGTTTTTTACAAATTTAGGAAGCAATTATGATTTCCAGTATGACCGCCTATGCCAGAAAGGAGTTAAATCAATCTTGGGGAACCGCCTCATGGGAACTCCGATCAGTTAATCAACGTTATTTAGAAACCTATATCCGTCTACCAGAACAGTTTCGTTCACTTGAACCGATGATACGTGAACGACTCCGTAATCGTCTAACTCGTGGTAAAGTCGAATGTAATTTACGCTTTGAATTAGATCCTGCAGCGCAAAATCAAGAACTTTCGTTAAATAAAGATCTTGCTAAGCAAATTTTAAATGCCGCTAATTGGGTTCAAACAGAGCATCAATCAGGACAAGTTAACCCGATTGATGTACTTCGTTGGCCAGGCGTATTGTCGGCAAAAGAACAAAATCTTGACAGCATATCACAAGAAATCCTAGCGTTACTTGATACAGCTATCGACGAGTTTAAAGCTGTTCGAGAACGCGAAGGTAAAGCGCTTAGTGATTTAATTGCTAAACGTTTAGAAGCCATTACCGTAGAAGTGGATAAGATTCGTAATTGGATGCCGCAAATACTTGAATGGCACAAAGAACGTTTAAAAAGTAAATTGGCTGAAGCTAATATTGAACTGGATCATTCTCGCCTAGAGCAAGAAATAGTGATGGTTGCCCAGCGAATTGATGTTGCAGAAGAGCTTGATCGTCTAATGACACATGTTAAAGAAACTTATTCGATCTTAAAGAAAAACGAAGCGATAGGTCGTAGATTAGATTTTATGATGCAAGAGTTTAATCGAGAAACTAACACTATTGCCTCTAAATCAATTAATGCTGATGTGACCGCCAGTGCGATTGAATTAAAAGTCCTTATAGAACAAATTCGTGAGCAAGTACAAAATATTGAGTAATTTTATTATGTTAACACTTGCTTATTAGTACATTCTTCCAATATAAATGTAATTTTCTTTGCATTTATATTGGAATTATCATTATCTTTTTATTTAATTGATCAGTTTAAAAGCTGTGTTAATTACAATAATTTCTTGCTTTGAGTGATTTAAAATACCAATAAAGCACAAGGCAAGCTGTACCAGTTGATAACAGATCGGCTGTTGGGGCTGCAGCCCAAACACCATCAAAACCCCAAAATAATGGTAAAATATAAAGTGCTGGTAACAAAATCAAAATTTGCCTTGAAAGGCTTAGAAAAATCGAAATTTTTGCCATACCAATACATTGGAAAAAGCTAGTGGTAACCATTTGAAAGCCAACAAAAATAAACGAGAGTGTAGTAAATCGTAATGCAATAGCCGAAAGTTGCACTAAATCTTCCTCGGAACTAAAAGCTCGCACCAACATATCTGGAATAAAAAATCCTAACACAAAACCGAGCGAAGTCACCACTGTAGCCACTTTAACAGCATAAAAGAAAGTCTTTTTAACGCGATCATAATTTTTAGCACCATAATTATAACCAATAATAGGTTGCATACCTTGGTTGATACCAATGACAATCATAATCACTAAAGTAATAAGCCGGTTAGCATTAGAAAAAGCAGCAATTGAATCATCGCCCGACACATTAGCAAGTGGAGCATAACGATTAAGTTGCCAGTTAATAAACACTACAACGATTGATGCCGCCATTTGCATTGAAAAAGGCGATAAACCGATTGATATAACCGATTTTGCAATTGAAAAATCAAGCTTAAAATTACGGCGATACAGTTTGATATTACTGTTTTTATTTAAAAAATGTTGCATAACAAATGCAAAGCTAATCATCATTGAAAACGTCGTTGCTAGTGCTGCCCCACGCATTCCCCAACCTAAACCAATAATGAAAACTGGTGCCAAAATAATGTTGGCAATCACACTGACAAACATAGTTACCATGGCTTTAAAAGGGTAACCACTTGCACGCATCATATTGTTGTAGTTAAAAGTGAGGGTCAAAAAGATACTACCGGGTAGAAAAATCTCTAAAAACTCTCTAGCATAAACATGGTTAACAGGGCTAGAACCGACAAAACGTAACACGGGATCAATAAAAATAAGCAGCATTGACAGCGTAAAACCACTCAGTACTGCAGTTAGCATAAACGACGTACCAGCGACTTTTTCGGCCTTGTCGTTTTCTCCACGACCTAAAAAAATTGAAATCCGACTGGCCGAACCGATTCCAACTAACATACCAATTGCTGCTGCTAAATTCATCACAGGTAAAATAAGACCAGCAGCACTTAACGCCTCGCGCCCGATCCAATGGCCAATAAAAATGCCATCAATAATATTATAAAGTGTATTAACAATCGTTCCAATCACTGCTGGTAGCGCATATTGCCAAAATAGTGCACTGATTTTTTTATTTTTAAAATCATTATAAACATCAATAGAGTGAGCCATTGCTTTTAATTTTCCGTTGATAAATATTGTAAAGAAGTTTCAGGTAACTATACGTTTCAGTATAAAAAAGTATAATCATTATTTACATTGATAATGATACTCCCAAATTGCTTGTTAGGTATATTAGCAAAATAATAAATTCAGTTTTCGATTTTTACTTATTTCTTAATTTTAATGATTATAACCGATAGCAATTATCTAAACCTTGCTATCACAACTGCGCTTACGTGTAGTTAAATCTTGTCAAAAAGTTTCAGGTAACTATACGTTTCAGTATAGATTTTATGCAATTTAACGGTGCTAGTTTAACAGACTGGCAAATTGTTAATAGCACTTTTTCAGCGCTTTGATAAAATAATGTCCTTAATGATTATAGCGATCCAATAGGAACCTCACCAATGAGCGTACAAATAGAAAAGATCATACTGCATAAATTAATTAGAAAAAGCGACACTGAAATTGAATTACAACTTCGTGACTCAATGCTCAACAACGAGCAAGCGGTTGTTAATCTAATTGAAGATATCAATCGCATCTATAATAACAAAAGCAAAGCCTATGGATTATTTAATAGCGAAAGCTTATTTGAACAATCACTAAAAGAACTACGGCTAGGCAATCAAGATTTCTTACATTTCAGCCAAGAATCAACCAAACAACTACGCAACGAACTTGCCAAATATCCTTTTGCAGAAGGAGGAACGGTGGTGTTTTGCCAATATCGTTATTTGGCGGTTGAATACTTAATTATTGCGGTGTTAAATAGTTGTTTAAGTATGTTAGTTAATGAAGACCTAGATATTAGCGAAACGCAATATCTAGACATTGACCATGCCGATATTATTGCCCGTATAGACATGACCGAATGGGAAACCCAAGCCGACTCAAAACGATATTTAACCTTTTTAAAAGGACGAGTAGGGCGAAAAGTATCTGACTTTTTTATGGACTACCTAGGTGCTAATGAAGGATTAGATGCGAAAGTACAAAACAAAACACTGGTTAAAGCGGTAGATGATTACTGCCAAGAAATGCAATTTGACAAACAAGACAAAACCAACGCACGTGAAAGCGTCTACAATTACTGCCAAGCACAATTACAAGCTGGTGAAGAAATTGAACTAAAAAATCTGGCCAACGAACTTCCAACAAGTGACGATAACAACTTTATTGAATTTGTCAAAAATAGTGAATACGATTTAGAAGATACTTTCCCCGTTGATCGTAGTGCTTTGCGCCAACTTAAAAAATTCTCGGGCAGCGGTGGCGGATTAACCTTAAGCTTCGATTCAAATTTGTTAGGTGAACGTATAAAATGGGATCCACAGACTGACTCACTGGTTATTAAAGGTGTGCCACCTAATTTGCGTGATCAGCTACAACGCAATAGCGGCTCAAACTAATTATCCGCTAATCATAAACTAACAACATCATTAGGACAAAAAATGAAATACATTGGTGCACATGTAAGTGCAGCAGGTGGGGTAGACAATGCCCCAATTAACGCCTATCAAATTGGCGCAACCGCATTTGCGTTATTTACCAAAAATCAACGACAATGGCACGCCAAACCGCTTGAAACAGCCACCATCGACAGCTTCAAAAAACGTTGCGAAAGGTATGGCTTTACTAGCAAACAGATCTTACCGCACGATAGTTACTTAATTAATTTAGGCCATCCAGATCGAGAACAGCTCGAAAAATCTCGCACTGCCTTTTTAGACGAAATGCAACGGTGCGAACAGCTAGGACTGACATTACTTAATTTTCACCCAGGTAGTGACTTAAAACAGATTTCGGTTGATGAATGTTTATCGCGCATTGCCGAATCGATAAACATTACGCTCGACAAAACACAAAATGTGGTTGCTGTTATTGAAAATACGGCTGGACAAGGCTCTAACTTAGGCTATAAATTTGAACATCTTGCGCAAATCATTGACCAAGTTGAAGACAAAAGCCGAGTTGGCGTTTGTATTGACACTTGCCACGCTTTCGCTGCTGGCTATGACTTGCGTACTGAAAAAGCCTGCCAAGAAACCTTTGCCGAATTTGAAAAAATTGTAGGTTTTCAATACTTGCGAGGCATGCATTTAAACGACGCCAAAAGCGAATTTGCCAGCCATGTCGATCGTCATCATAGCCTAGGCAAAGGTAATATTGGTGAAACTGCATTTAAATATATCATGCAAGATCCAAGAATTGATGAAATTCCCCTTATTTTAGAAACCATTGATCCCGATATTTGGGCACACGAAATAAGTTGGTTAAAGGAGCAATGTCAATAGTTATTAAAGCGTTACACCTTTTGTTATCGGTGATGTGGATACAATTAAAAATAACACAATTGATGACCGTAAAGGCTGGTTAACTGATAGCTTTACTCTACGTTGTATTTTGACCAAATTCGGTTATTAACGAAACAATATCGAAGATGGGGCATGCATTTATGGTTATTATAAATACTTTTTCGATAATCAATTTTATATTAATATTGAGTTTAGCTGCAGCTATGTGCCCGAAAAAACATTCCTGTGGTGCTTTACCATGTTAGTTTCAGCCAAAAGCAGGATTGGCACTACCATACTATAGAAATTAGTAAAATTCATCGAGTGTTACTAGCAGAAAATTATGCTGATTATATGGCGGTTGCCAAGGCATGTAGCGGATTTGATCCTGAATGGGAGAGAAAGGAATATGAAATAAATGAATTATCATCACAACAATTAATTACCACTATATTTGAACCAGTAAAAGAACTGGATAAAACCATGCCAACGCGCATTACTCAATATATCCTACAGGGTGATGAACTAAATGTATTAGTTGATTTAAATCAATTGTGTCAGTCTTCAAACACGGCTACTAAACTTTATGAGTTACTTCGAAGACCTTGTGACCTTCGTCATACAGATATTTGTGACAAACCCAATTCATCCGAAAAGGCAAGAATGGCCTTTTATCAGCGTTGGACTGATGATTATACTTTTGAACAGATAATCCGTTTTGCACGAGTTTTAACGGCGTTATGTGGTAATTTACGTTTTATTAAACTAATTACACCAGAGTTACCCTCTTGGTTTTTATATCTGTTATATGATGGATTGATTACTACGTTACCGATTTGTTGTGACAATGAAGATCGGATTGATGAGCGAAAAAATTGGTCAATTAAACAATTACATGAGTTGTTAGAGATTGAGGAATCAGGATTAGGTAAAAAGTTATTATTTGCTATTTTTGACCGCCAAAATATTACATATCGCAGCTGTTTTTCAATATTTCTTTATGATTAATGGTCTATTACCTTATGTTATTGAGCATATCGAATTATTCAAACAATTACCGAATCAAGATATTGCGATATTAGGGCAAGTCGAACAATTAAAATATATTCGAAAGCATCCTGAACTACAAATGCCACTGATTGATTTTATTGCTGTGCAGTCATTAAATAGCTCCAAACAAGTCAATCAGCTAGCAACTGAAATGTTACTTAGTTCCCCTGTCGAAATAGTAAAGCCCCATTTACAACGTTTGTTAACTTCTGGCACAGTTAAGCAGCGTAGTCATGCTGCCGTGTTACAGGCTAGAATATCTTCTGATCCGACAATCTTACAACAAGCCTTGGCTAACGAAACCAACAAAACGGTCATAGCTGCGATCGAAAGTGCTTTATCACGACTTGAAAGTGCAAATACAGCCGAACAACAAGCGACTTTAATCATTCCTGATTTTGAGCCAATCAATGATATTGATTTACCCATTATTGCTCGTGATATTTTGCAGCAAAATTATGAAGAGCACTTAATCGAAAGTGAAAAAGCGGCACAAAAAGAAGTTGAAGATAACAAAAAATATAACTATCCATATAATTGGGCAAGAAAATACTATAAAACGTTAAAAACGATTACCTCACAGGATTTAGATGATGTCTATCACTATTTAAATGGTAAGATTGAATATTCGGCGTTACTCAAAAAAATCAATAAAAATATAGATATTACATTTTTATTAGCCAAAAAAAGGTTACAGAATCTACCTGAATTTACGCTTTTTCATCTATTACGAGCGACTCAATTAACTAATAAAGAAAAAGGCGTTTATTATTTCGAAAGATTATATGAAAAAATGAATTTATAAAAAAATTAGATCTTAGACAAATCGCTGATGTATTAGTAAAAATCAATTATTCTCAACATGTGCCCTATGTCGTTGCTGTGCCATTTTTAACCAAAGATACCTATCACGATGTCTATGAAAATGAACCACACAAATTATGGCCATTTTTTGCTGAAAACGAATTTTTGCTTGATGAGGCCTTAGGTTTTGCTCCCAAACAAGAAGCCTGGTCTTATCTTAATGTTGATAAAGAAAGTACCATTAAAATATTACAAACTTTCCCAAATATTCCAACTAAATATGTTGCTTATCTATTTGAATTAGCTTTGGGCGAAAGTAAACAAGTACGCTATGCCGCACAAAACGCTTTAAGTGTGATTACTAATATTCATTGCCAAGTTGAACAAGCTTTAACATCAGCAAAGCAAGAGGTGCGAATTGCCGCCGCTAATTGGTTAGCAGAGTTAGGACAAAAATCTTCAATTAAAGCATTAAATAATGCCTTAAAAAAAGAAAAACGCGAAACTGTACAAGCTGCTTTATTAGTCGCTTTAGAAAAATTAGGCGAAGATATTAGTCAACATCTAACCGTTAAAAAATTATTAACCGATGCACAAAAAGGCTTAAAAGGTAAAAAACCTGCTGATTTTGACTGGTTTGATAAAAATCTAATTCCACCATTAACATGGAAAGACGGTGATACAGTTGATCCTCAAATTATTGAATGGTGGGCGTGGTTAGCGGTCAAATTAAAAGATCCAGCTAATCCATTGTTAATTATTTATAGTCGCTTATTAAGTCAGCAAAGCCAACAGCAATTAGGCGAATTTATTTTACAAAGCTTTATTAAGCAAGATACGCGAATGCCAACGGTGGAAGATGCCGAAGCAAAAGTCAATTCATTAGCCGATAAGCGATTGCAGCGATATATTGGCTACTACCAGCAATACCCCCAATACCCCCAATACTACCCTAGTTATGCCAATATTACTTTTGAACAAGTATTTGAAGAGATAAAAAAGAGGCTTTGGCAGTCTATCTTGGTTCAGCCATTAAAGCGAAAGGATTATTAGCATTAACCAGTGGTATTAAAGGTCACATTGCAGTTTCGTTATTACGTAGTTTTATGAAAGATCATCAACAACGACGAGCGCAAATTGAAGCGATGCTTGAACCGCTTGCTCAAAGTGATGATCCGTTGATCACGCAACTCTTGCTATCGCTTGCTCGCGGTTATCGTGCTGCATCTGTACAAGAAAAAGCCCGCTTATTGGTAGAAAGTATTGCAGAACGCAATGGCTGGACTACTGATGAACTAGCTGATCGCACCATATCTACGGCAGGACTAGATGATAATGGAGTGTTAACCCTTGATTATGGTGAACGCACATTTACGGCTACTTTTGATGATAAGTTTAAATGGCATTTAAAAAATGCAGATGGTGACGAAATTAAATCCTTACCAGAAGCCCGAAAAAGCGAAGATCAAGCCTTAGTGAAAGAGGCGAAAAAACAGTTTTCCAATAGTAAAAAAGAACTAACTCAATTGCTCAATATGCAAATTACCCGCTTTTATGAAGCTATGTGTACACAGCGTCAATGGCGGGTAGAGGATTGGCAAAAATACCTACAGCCACATCCTATCGTAGGACAGCTTATTCAACGTTTAATCTAGTTTGAATTAGATGAAAATGGACAGATAGTAAATAGTTTTAGACCAACTGAGGATGGTAGCTTAATTACAACTGAAGATGAAGAAATAGAACTCAATGAAGGTAATCGCATTACCCTTGCCCATTCTGCTGTGTTGCCAAGTGATATCACAGTAAAATGGCAAGATCACCTTAAAGATTACAAAGTCTCCGAGCTATTTGATCAATTGACTCATTCATTACCAGATATAAGTAAAGTTAAAGATGACATTATTGATGAACGTCTAGGTTGGGTAACTGATAGTTTCACGATACGTGGTATTTTAACCAAATTGGATTATAAGCGTGATAATGTTGAAGATGCGGGTTGTTTTTATGGTTATTATAAGTATTTTGCTAGTCTTAACCTGTATATTAATATTGAGTTGGCAGCATGGTACCAGAAGAAAATATTCCAGTTGCGCTTTTTGACCTCTATTTTAGTAAAAAGCCGGGCTTAAAAGATAGAGCAATAGCACTCAATAAATTGCCGCCAGTGTTACTCGCTGAAGGTTATGCTAACTATATGGCGGTTGCAAATGCGTGTAGTGGCTTTGATCCTGATTGGGAGGCCTGGATTCAAACATGAAGTGCAATTTTAAACACGGTGGAGTGAAGAAAGTAGAAAGGTGATTTATACTAGCACCTTCGCACCACCACAGTTTGGAGATTGCTATGTATTATAATCACCTTTCTAGGAAGGAAAGATACCAAATTTTCGTATTATTACAAGCCGGAAAGAATAAAAAAGA
>NZ_LZHJ01000074.1:0-14347 GCF_001690815.1 Gilliamella sp. GillExp13
CGGAAAAGCTATTTGTGCCTAATAAACAAGGTGAATGTTGGTCAATGGATTTTATGAGTGATAGTAGCCGTAATCAACGTCGCTTTAGGACATTCAATGTCATCGATGACTTTAATCGTGAGGCGTTAGGTATTGATATTGCAGTCAGCTTACCAGCAGGAAGGATTACCCGTTACTTAGATAAACTGGCCGAATATCATGGATATCCATTAAAAATACGGGTCGATAATGGGCCAGAATTTACAGGAAAAACCTTTATAAACTGGGCTAAATCACATGATATAGCCATTGATTATATAAAGCTCGGTAGCCCTTATCAAAATGGTTATATTGAACGATTTAATCGTACCTATCGTACTGAAGTACTTGATTTATATCTTTTTAACAACTTAGCACAAGCAAGGAGAATAACCGAAGAATGGCTAACGATTTATAACACCGAAAGACCGCATGAGGCATTAAATAACATGACACCGATTGAGTATAAAACACTAAAACAAGCAGCTTAATTTTCTACGTGAGTTGTGTACTAAGTTTGGGGCATTTACAATAGTTTTTTTGATGCCCGATTATTCTCCAGTCACTACCTTTTTCTATTTTCCTATAAAATAATGAGCAGCTGTCTAATATCACTGGTTCAATTGTAACTATCCCCTAAAATAATACAGAAAAAAATGCTAGTTATGCACCAGACTGTTTAAGGAATGGTCGACTTTCTGCGTCGTATGATCCAATCGAAGATCCGAAAACTGATAAATTTGTCAAAACGGTTTGGAAGTTATTTAAAAAAGGGGCAAAAAAGCTGTATTTTATTGATAGAGAAACGGGTAAAGTACAGGAAAAACCTGAGACTCGTTTTTTTGCCTGGCCTGATGCAGCAAAAAAATTTAATGGTGAAAACGGGCTTTATGTTGCCAATACTGTTTTTGGATATACTCGCTGAGTTTGGCGGATTTGTTTGCTCTTTTTAACCAAGTATAATAACCTGATGAACTGACACCAAGTAATCGGCATATCCTAGTAACGGGATAGCTGGTTAAATGATTTTTCATATAAGTGTACTTCACCGACTTGGATGGTTGATGATATACACATGCGCCTTTTTTAGTATATCATTGGCCATTTTCAGTTCTTTAATCTCTTTTTCTAACGCCATAATCCGCTGTTGCTCAGCGGTTAACTCTCGACGGCTAGTTTTATTCGGGGAAAGTTGCCTAATCCATTTATCTAGGGTTGATTTACCCACACCTAGATGGTTGGCAAGTTCGCTGATAGAAAGGTGTGCATTAGATAACGCATAATCCACTGATTGTTGTTTGAATTCGATACTAAATTTTTTGACCATGATATTTGTCTCCTATGATTTTTGTTTATATCATAGAGGCGACTTTTGTCCACTTTTTTGGCGAGGATCACAAACAATGCTGGTAAATTCCACAATTAAACCATTTATTAAAGTGAAATAATTCGATCAAACAGCGGTTTATCAGTCAAACGATGTGTAACCATGATTAGTGTTTTGCCTTTACATGTCTGTTTTATCAATTGAATAATTTGTTGTTCTGTTTGTTGATCAAGGCTTTCTGTTGGTTCGTCCATTAAAATTAAAGGGGAATTATGCAGTAATGCTCTTGCAATGCCTATACGGCGAATTTCACCGCCAGATAAAGTACGCCCGCCTTGTCCAATTAGCATATCTAAACCTTGTTCTGTAGTTAGTAATTTGTCCAATTCAACTTGATATAGAACCTCAATAAGCTGTTGATCAGTTGCATTAGGATTACCAATGAGCAAATTTTGCCGTAAAGTCTCACTAAAAATAGTAATAACTTGCGGAACCATTGCAATGGCTTGTCGCAAAGTTTTTTCATTCAGTTGATTTATTGGGGTATCATTAAAATAAATATTGCCAGAGCTTGCCTCCCAAGTCCGATTCACTAGGCTTAATAAAGTTGATTTACCACAACCTGTTTTACCAATTATTCCAATATGTTCACCTTGTTCAACCATTAAGGAAAAATCAGTTAATATCGCAAAAGGTTGATTTGGATAGCTGAAATTAATTTGTTCAAATTGTAATTTTGCCGTAGTTAAATCTATCGCTTTACCTTTAGAAACAAATTGAATGTCGGGTGTTTGATTAAAAATAGCCGTTGTGCGTGTGGCAGAAGTCAGTACTTGTCCTAAAAAGATAAATGCGCTAGGAATTGGCATGAGTATTTCAGCACTTGCAAGACTAACAAATACAAATAGTGCCACTAAAGGCGATAGGGTGTATTGGGTAATTAGCCATAGAACAAGCAACGTTAAAAATCCAGCAATCAGCACAATCAATGCGCTTGATAGTGCCATTAATGTTGATTGACGTTGCTGGTTATAAAGCCAGTTTGATTCAAGCTCATCAAGTTTAGCACGATAGCGTGGTTGTGCATTAAATAGGATAAGTTCAGCTTGTCCTTGTAGATAATTAATTAATAATAAACGATATTCACTTTGTTGTTTAGCTAGTGTTTTGCCGAGTTGTTTTCCTGCTTGATAAAAAATGACCGGAACCACAAGTAAGGCGGTTGTAAGGATAATAGTAATAATTAACGCAATAGGTAAGTTTATATTTGCTAACCCAACAAACAAAACAACAATGGTAACAAGTGCGGTTACAATAGGTGAAAAAAGTTTTAGGTATAAGTGATCAAGTGCGTCAATATCGACAATAAAGCGATTAAGCAAGTCAGCCCGTTGGTAGTGTGCTAATTGATTGGCACTTAATGGCAAAATCTTACGAAAAGCTAACGTTCTTAAATAAGCTAAGATTTTAAATGTAGTATTATGATCAACTAAACGCTCCATATAGCGAGCGGCGGTTCGAATAATTGCCGCAGCACGAACACCAGCAGCAGGGAACATATAATTGAAAGTATACAAACCTGCAACGCCAACAAAAGCGGTAGAAGCCAAAAACCAGCCTGATAATGATAGCAAAAATACGCTGGCAAATAGAGTAAGAATTGACAAAAATAATCCCAATAAAATTTGCCCAAAATAGTGTTTATATAGTGCGATATAAGGGCGTAATATAGCTAGCATAAATTCCCCTTGATATCACAGTGTAGCTTACCATTAGCCAATTGCCAGATCTGTTTAAAATCTTGCATGTCATCTGTTTGATGAGTAATTGTAATGCTATTAGGGGTAATGTGCTGCTGATCCAAATTTTTGATGGTTTGTTTATCTAAACTAGCAGTTGGTTCATCAAGAATCAATAATTGACAGGGTTTTAGCATTGCTCTGGCTAAGGCGATCCGCTGTGCTTGCCCAACTGATAAACGTACCGCATCTTCGCCAACTTGGGTTTTAATTCCTTGTGGTAATTTAGCAATAACTTCGGTCAATTGGGTTTTGGTTATCACGTTATCCAGTTCATGGTTGGTTGCATTTTGTTTACCCAATAAAATATTTTCATGGATAGTACCATTAATCAAGTAAGGATTTTGACCAATCCAGCTTACTTGCAGTTGCCAATCATTAATATCTAATTGATTAAATTCAATACCATTAATCTTTAGTGAGCCTTGATAAGGTAAAAAGCCGAGTAGTACTTGCATTAACGAAGTTTTACCCTCGCCACTAGTTCCTATTAGCGCTAATTTAAATGGTGCTTGCAAGCTAAACGATAATGGACCAACGATAGGTTTTTGTTCGTTAGATAATACAATTAAATTATTTGCTTCAATTGTTTTTAATGGCTCAGTCAATTTTATGTTTGTTATATTATCATTGGCTTGTTTTGTTGCGATTTTTTTACTTAAAAAAGTTTCGATATTATCTGCTGCTGCGATTGCCTCAGCTTTGGCATGATAGTAAGTTCCCAAATCACGTAAAGGTTGAAAGTATTCAGGGGCTAACATTAGCGCAAAAAAACCAGCAAATAAAGTAACAGTTCCATTATATGCACCAAAATCGAATTCGCCTAAATACGAGAATCCAAAATAAACCGCCACAATGGCGATTGAAATAGAAGTAAAAAACTCCAATACGGCTGAAGATAAAAAGGCTATTTTGAGCACTTGCATAGTTTTAATACGAAAATCTTCAGAGGCAATGGCTATTTCGTTAGTTTGTTTTTCGCCTTGGTTGAATAATCGAATGGTATTGAGTCCTTTTAAACGGTCTAAAAAATGACCGCTTAAATATGCGAGCGCTTTAAAATGACGACGATTAATATCGGCGGCTCCCATTCCCACTAAAATCATAAAAATAGGAATTAGGGGGGCGGTGCACAGCAAAATTGTAGCAGCAGCCCAGTTAAATGGGAAGATAGCAATACCGATTAAAATCGGTGCCATGCCTGCCAATCGCATTTGGGGAAGATAACGGGCAAAAAAGTCATGCAATTTATCAACTTGTTCAATAAGCAACGTACTCCATGCGCCGATCGTGCTTTGATTTAAATAAGCAGGCCCATGCAACTCAAGTTGATCAATTAATTGCTGTCGAATTTGTTGGCGAACTTTTTTGCCTATGGCAAAGTTGATCTTTTCGCGTAGATAAATTAAGCCTGCTCGACCGAGTAACACTGCAACTAGTGCGCCAAAAAAAGGCAGAATATCCAAAAAATAGTGTTGTTCAATAATAATTTTTTGCAAAATTACAGCGAGTAAAGCAGATTGAATAATGATTAATATAGTTAAAACCAAGCTGGTTAAAATTGAAGCTCGCAAATTAGTTTTATGCATTTTTGCTTGCTGTTTTAACCAGCCAAGTAGATAGGTCTGGCGTTTTTTATCTAATGACATAAAGATCTTTACTGCTTATTTTAAATTATCCAAATAATGTTCTGCATCTAAAGCAGCCATACAGCCTGTACCTGCTGAAGTGATTGCTTGACGATAGACATGATCCATTACATCACCAGCAGCAAAAATCCCTTCGACACTGGTTTGAGTAGCGTTGCCTTGCGTGCCTGATTGTACTTTGATATAACCGCCATTTAGTTCAATTTGACCTTCAAATATGGCGGTGTTTGGTTTGTGACCAATAGCGATAAATACGCCTAAAACCGATAACTCTTCGGTAATATTAGGATCTTGTGAGCTACGGATTCTAACTCCAGTTACTCCCATGTTATCCCCTAAAATTTCATCAACTACACGATGAGTATGTAAGATAACTTTGCCTTCTTTAATTTTTTGATCTAAACGATCCATTAAGATTTTTTCTGCTCTAAAAGTATCTCGGCGGTGAATTAAATGCACTTCACTTGCGATATTGGCTAAATAAAGCGTTTCTTCAACCGCAGTATTGCCACCACCCACTACGGCAACTTTTTGGTTGCGATAGAAAAATCCATCACAGGTAGCACAAGCCGACACACCTTTACTTTTGAATGCTTCTTCTGACGGTAAACCAAGGTATTGTGCTGATGCGCCAGTTGCAATAATAAGCGCATCACAACTGTATTGCGTTTCGCTACCATAAAGCTTATATGGCTTTGTGCTAAAATCGACACGATCGATTTGTTCTAAAATAATTTCGGTATTAAATCTTTCTGCATGTTCTTTCATCTTAACCATTAATTCTGGTCCTGTTAAATCAGGAGCACCGGCTGGCCAGTTTTCAAGATCGGTTGTGGTTGTTAGTTGCCCACCTTCTTGCATTCCTGTAATTAATACAGGTGAAAGGTTAGCTCGTGCAGCATAAACAGCAGCAGTGTAACCGGCAGGACCAGAGCCAAGTATTAATAAGCGAGCATGTTTGGTTTTCATTTTAAATCCTTACTTATTTTAAAATTTTGACGGTTTTAGACAAAATTAACGCAATTTAATACCAATAAGTCTAACATTATCAATCGTTATAATGTAAAAGAATTGTTTATTGTAGCAATAGGTAATCATAATAGGCTTTTTTGTATTGCGCTAATTTTTATTAAACTAAAAGTTTATCTTTTTATTTTCAATTATTTTAAATACATTTATTCTTTATTTAAACTACATTAATTTTTGTTTTTGTTTTTACTGTTTAGAATATGCGATTTTCTTATTCTGATATCCTTTATCTCAAATTTTTTATTATTTAATAAGATATTTTTGATTATTGGTTTAGTTAACATCCTAACAGTAGGAGAGAAGATGAGTAATCCTTCAAAAGAAAGTGTCGAAGCTGTACTTACAAAAATTAATTGGGCTCAAGAGATTTTAAACTCAGTACAACAAAATATTACTGATCCTCAGATTGGTAATATTTTATCAGGAATTGCCTTTATTATGGATTCAGCTTCATCTGAAGCCGAAGCACTTTATCAATCAATTGAATAATAATAAGTATCTATTTTTATCAACACCTTCAATTACCATTTTGTGATTGAAGGTGCCTATTGTTTAATTCGTTTCACTGTTATCAGTTAGATATGTTGTTAAGTCTGAAAGTGGCCAACGAATATGCGCTGTTGGTTCATTAATTCGATAACCAAAAGCTAAGCAAAGTCCTATCCCGAATGAGTTGCCACCAAATTGTGGAATATATTTTTCTAGAATCTTGATGACTTTATCATGATCGAATCCTCCAATAGCACATGAATCAATATCACGAAATGCCGCTGCAGTCATCATGTTGGCGCAAGCAATATAATCTTGCATTTCTGACCAATGATTAATTGTTAAACCGTCAGCGAGTCCTTGTTCACAAAAATTGATAAATGCTTGGCAGGCTATGTCAATAGTAGTTTGATTATCTGGATCAGGTAAAGTGCGTGCAATTGAACGTCGCAAATAATCACTCTGTAACGTAAAATTATTGGCTTTGCGGTAAAGTACAATTACAAAATGTGAACAGCTGGTAACTTGTTCTTGGTTATAGCAAACATTACGTAATTCAACTTTTATCTTGTGGCTATCAACAACCACAAAATGCCATGGCTCCATACCAAATGATGAAGGAGATTGACGACCCGCTTCTAAAATATATTTAATATCATCATCACTAATTTTTTTGGTATTATCAAATTTTTTACATGCATGTCTAAAGTCGAATGCTTGGGTTAGTTTGTCCATATTTTCTCCTAAGATTGGCTATTCCACGGGGCAACTTTTAACAATAATAACATACCAGGAAAAGCAAGAATAAAACATAACCAAAAAAAGTTTGTCCATCCTAAGTGTTCAACCATAAAACCGGTAGATGCATTAATTAGAGTTCTTGGCACTGAAGCAATGCTGGTAAATAAAGCAAATTGTGTAGCGGTATAAAGTGGATTGGTCGTTTTAGCAATAAAGGCTACAAAAGCAGCCGAACCAAGACCGACACCAAGTGATTCAATCCCTATCACTATGGCTAATAACGTTTTTTGAAATATTCCTATTGTAGTAAAAGGTCCTTCTATCGAAAGCCAAATAAATCCTAAAATTGATATAACTTGGACAATACCAAAAGACCATAATGCTCGGTTTATGCCTATTTTGATCATCAAAATGCCACCCATTAATGCCCCAATCACACTTGGCCATAAAGAAGCATTTTTGGCAATCCAACCAATGTCGGGTCTGCTGTAACCCATTTGTAAATAAAAATTCGTAGCTAAAGCGGTTGCCATACTGTCGCCTAGTTTATATAAAAAGATAAATGTTAAAATCCATATGGCTGTTTTAAGTCCATTTCGAGTAATAAATTCACTAAATGGCTTAATGATGATATCTTCAAAAGTATGATTTAGGGGCGATTGGTTAATTGGTTCTTTTACTAGTAACGTCATAATGATAGCAGGTAGCATAAATAATGCAGTGATGATAAAAACACTATTCCAAGGCAAGGTATTTGATAATATTAGTGATAATGAACCAGGCACTAAACCTGCAATGCGATAAGCATTAGTATGAATACTATTACCAAGTCCTAATTCTTTATCAAGTAATAACTCTCGTCTAAAGGCATCAAGTGCAATATCTTGTGTAGCTGAAAATAGTGCAATAATAAAGCAAATGGTTGCTATTAACCAAATATTTAATGAAGGTGAAAAAAATCCTAATATTGCGATCGAAAATATAAGTATTATTTGGGACCCAAGCATCCAACCACGCCGTCTCCCTAAATTAAAGAGAGAAATGTTATCCATCAATGGTGACCAGATAAATTTAAAAATATAGGGAATTTGCGTTAATGAAAAAGCTCCAATTGTTTTGATATTAATACCATCACTTTCTAACCATGCAGGTAACAGTTGTAATAATAAATAAAAAGGAAGACCAGAAGCAAAACCTGTAAAAATGCAGATTAGCATCTTGGTCGTAAAAATGGTTTTTAAAAGTGAATTCTGCGAGCTATTCATTATTTAACTTTATTGTTAGTTTTTGGCAAAGTGTTATCATAGCACACAACATATAAAAAATAATTCTGCAAGCCAAGATTGATTGTTTTATCCAAAGTCATGTTTTCAATATAAGGAAGTTATGCGCAATGACTTTTTAAAAGTTAGAGATTCATTATTTTAGCTATTCTTTGTTAAAAAGTTTCAGGTAACTATGTGTTTCAGTATAAAATTAATGTCAATAATAAATTAAGAGATTAACAAACTACCATTTAAAAGGGGTGTAGTAATATGAAAAGTTCAATTAGAGTGGCTGTTTTTAGTAGTAAACATTATGATAAAGAACATTTAGAAATCGCTAATAAAAAATATGGCTTTGATATCGAATATTATGAACATAAACTTAGCTGTAAAACAGTGGTTACCGCTCAAGGTTATGACGCAGTTTGTGCATTTGTTAATGACGAAGTAGATAAAAAAGTACTAAAAAAATTAGCAAGTTATGGCATTAAGATTTTAGCGCTTCGTTGCGCTGGATTTGATAATGTTGATTTAACTGAAGCTGAAAAGTTAGGTATCACGGTGGTTCGTGTGCCAGCTTATTCACCAGAAGCAGTTGCAGAACATGCAGTGGCTTTAATGATGACGTTAAATAGAAGAACGCATAAAGCCTATCAACGTACTCGTGATGCTAATTTTTCGTTAGATGGTTTGACTGGCTTTAATATGCACAATCGTACTGTTGGTGTTATTGGTACGGGCAAAATTGGTCAAGCAGTTATTCGCATTTTGAAAGGTTTTGGTATGCATATTCTTGCCTATGATCCTTATCCTAATGATGTTGCAGTTGAATTAGGAGCGCAATACGTTGAGTTAGATGAGTTATATGCAAAATCTGATGTGATTACGTTACATTGCCCTATGACACCTGAAAATTATCATTTATTGAATAAAGATTCTTTCCAAAAGATGAAAGACGGCGTGATGATTATCAATACAAGTCGTGGCGCATTACTTGATGCAACCGCAGCTATTGATGCATTAAAGAAAACAAAAATTGGTGCTTTAGGCATGGATGTTTATGAAAATGAACGTGATCTCTTTTTTGAGGATAAATCTAATGATGTTATTTTAGATGATGTGTTCCGTCGCTTATCTTCTTGTCATAATGTTATTTTTACTGGTCACCAGGCTTTTTTAACACAAGAAGCATTGTTAAATATTTCTGATACGACGTTAAATAATATCAAACAAGTTGCGGAAGGGGAATCATGTCCAAATATTGTTAAACAACAATAAATATCTTATGATGTTGTCGATTTTTAATTACTTAAAATATGGATTTTTTATGCAGCGTATTGCCATTTTTATTAGTACAATTTTATTGCTTGTAGCTTGTAGTAGTAATAAATCTTCAACATCTCCCATGAAGGAACACCGTGGACATGCAAATGTTAAAGGCGGTGTTTATCTGGAAAAAGATCACAATCAATCAAAAATCGCTAGTGCTTCATTAGACTTAGATAAAGAAAAATTTATTGATAGAATGGTCAGTAAGCATGGTTTTAATCGTCAACAACTCCGTAATGTGCTTGCTCAAGCCAATAAGCTTGATTGGGTAATTAATTTAATGGATAAACAAGCACCAAAAACAACCTCGCCAACGGCACCAAATGGCGCTTGGATTCGATATAAAAATAAATTTATTACACCAAGTAACCTTCCTCGTGGTGTTGAATTTTGGAATCAATACCAAAAAGAATTACAGCGTGCTTATAATGAATATGGTGTGCCACCTGAAATTATTGTTGGCATTATTGGTGTCGAAACAGGTTGGGGTAGAGTGATGGGTAAAACTAAAATCATTGATGCCTTGTCAACTCTTGCATTTTACTATCCAAGACGTGCGCAATATTTTTCTGACGAATTAGAAGATTTTTTAGTTATGTGCCGAGATGAAGGCGTTGATCCCTTTGATTTGAGTGGATCATTTGCTGGTGCTATGGGATATGGTCAATTTATGCCATCAGCATTTAGACGTCACGCTGTTGATTTTAATCATGATGGGCATATTGATTTATGGGATCCTGTTGATGCCATTGGTAGTGTGGCAAGCTATTTTAAATCATACGGTTGGCAACGTGGTAAAAAAGTGGCTGTAATGGCTGATGGCCAAGCACTATCACTTGATACTGGTTTTAGTACTAAATATTCAATTGAAACATTGGCAAAAGCTGGATTAAAACCACAAAGTTCATTAGAAGGACATACGCAGGTAAGTTTATTGCGTCTTGATATGGGCGATCGTTACCAATACTGGTATGGATTACCAAACTTTTATACTATCACCCGTTATAACCACAGCACTCATTATGCAATGGCTGTTTGGCAATTAGGATTTGCAGTTAAAGAAGCAAGATAGTCATTTAATGGTATTGCATCAAAACTGATAAGGTCGCTTTTGCGGCCTTTTTATTTGTTAATGATGTTTAAGAAATGATTAATTTCGTTGCAAGCAATAATAAAATATACCAAAGAATTTAATTAATTTTTTAATCGATAATTTTTGTGCAAGTTGTACACCTACTTTAGCCATCGAGATGCTTGCTAGCATAATAACTAATACATCACCACCAAAATACTAACTAATAATCTAGCCAAGGATCCTATCAAAAGGAAGATAATAAACTTAAAAATCATATTCAATCCTTAGAGTATGGTAACCCAATCTACATAATTATTTGTTAAGCAAAGATCAAGATGAAAACATTGATTTTAATTACACATTGCTAATATTTTATTGCAAATAATACAGTGATTTTACCTGAATAATTTAAAAGATCTTAATGATTCTCTTAGTAAAAAGTTCACTAACATTGTCATATTTGATCAATAAAGTAATAATCAAAATGATGACAGCGTGGTTAAAAACGATTATGTTATTTAATAAATTTGTAACTAATAAGAAGTTTAAAGATAAATTTAAAGGAGATAATTATGAAAGATCGTTTAAAGTGGATTGATGAATTTGGTTTTTTAGGTGAGACAGCAAGTGGACATTCGCTAGTGATGGATGGCGGTATTGAACATGGCGGTCGTAATCGTGGAGCTCGTCCTATGGAGCTTTTATTGCATGGTGCAGCTGGTTGTATGGCTTATGATATTATTGCGATTTTAAAAAATAAAAAAAAAGATGTTCGTGATCTTTGGATAGATATTGATAAAACTCAAGCAGAATCTTCCCCTAAAGTGTATACGTCAATTAATTTTCATATTGTTATTACGGGTATTAATATCGATAACGAAACAGTCGAAACAGCCGTAAAACTTGCATCAGAAAAATATTGCAGTGCCTCTATCATGCTTGGTAAAACAGCAAAAATGTCTTATACCTATGAGGTTAAAGAATATCACTAAAGTATTTTTTTATAACAAATAATTATAACCTAATAACAAGCTGATCTTAGCACGTTGTGAATTAATCATTTAATATTTCATCATTATAGATAATTGTGATACGAGAATGATTATGCAACAGTTAAATAAAAATATGCGATTCCGGGATTTGGTTATTCTGGGATTGCTTTTTATTGGTCCAGCAGCACCTGTAGGATTATTTGGTGTTTTAGATGCGATAAGTGATGGTGCAGTTGCTTTGGTTTATATCATAGCAACTTTTGTAATGGCATTTACCGCGCTTTCTTATGCCAGAATGGCAAACGCTTTACCGCATGCGGGAGCCGTTTATGCTTATTGTTCTATTGGCATTCATCCAAGTGCTGGATTTTTAGTAGGCTGGTTGCTATTACTTGATTATATGTTTATCCCTGCGGTTGCGTACTTATTTAGCGGTATATCGTTCAATGCATTGATTCCCGAAGTACCAATATGGGTATGGACATGTTTAGCTGTTATGTTAACTACTACGCTGAATTTAGTTGGTGTTAGAAAATCGACTAAAATTACGTTAATCATCTTGATATTTGAAATTATTATATTACTTGCTGTGTTATCTGTTGGTATTTGGATAATAGCCACTAATGGTAGTAACAGAGATTGGTTACTACCTTTTATTGGTGGTGATTTATTCAGTTGGAGTAATTTATTTAATGCTGTGTCTATTGCTGTACTATCTTATTTGGGATTTGACGCTATTGCTACTTTTTCAGAAGAAAATGGCGGACCTCATAATTTAGTTAGTAAAGCGATTATATGTTGTTTAATTTTAGCTGGTTGTTTATTTGTGCTACAAATTTATGTCGGTAGCTTACTAAACCCTTATAACCCTGAATATTTGCGTAGTCATCCAGAACTACAAGGTAAAGTTTACTATCATATTGTTAATCAAGAAATTAATTTATGGTTAGGATGGGCGCTAGGTTTAATGAAAGCTATTGGTGCATCATTTGCAGCAATGGTTGGACAAGCCGCAGCAAGTCGTCTTTTATTCAGTATGGGGCGTGACAAACGTTTACCTTCATTTTTTGCAAAAGTGGGAAAAAAAAGCGGTGTACCTACAATGGCTATTATATTTGCAGCGCTATTTAATTTATGTTTAGTTGTTATTGCTGCTAATAATGCTAAAGGGTTGCCAACTTTAGTCTCATTTGTTGATATTGGAGCATTAACTGCATTTATCATGTTACATTTATCTGTAATTGGCTATTTTAAGTTTAAAAAAGGCTCAAAAGGATGGTTTTCGTGGTTTTTAGATGTCTTTATGCCTATTATAGGTATTTTAGTGCTATTACCTGTATTATTACATATTGATAATGACGCAAAAATGGTCGGTATTATTTGGTTAGTTATTGGAATGATCATTCTCTACTTAAACAAAAATAAAACCAAGCTATTGTGGTTAGAGAAAAATAACAAATAACAAATTCAATACGTTTGTTATAAACTTATAGCATTTAGATTATATAATAAATTATCCCATCTTTATTCTAGTGTTATAACTAAATGCTATTAGAAATATTACGTGGTGCTTTTATTTCAGCTAGTCTAATTATTGCTATTGGTGCTCAAAATTTATTTGTACTCAAGCAAGGATTATTAAAAAATCATATCTTTTATGTGTCGGCAATTTGTTTTATTTGTGATTTTGCTCTAATGTCAATAGGGATTTTTGGGGGTAGGTACTTTTATTCGTAGCAATTCTTTAATTACTAATATTTTAGCAATCTCTGGGGCGATTTTTTTAATTTGGTATGGTTTTTGTGCGTTTAAAAGTGCAATTAAAGGCACAAGTAGCATGCAAATAGAATCTCAATCTCTTAACAATAACAACTTATTAAAAGTTGTATTGGCAACTTTGGCTGTTACACTACTCAATCCTCATGTCTATTTGGATACTGTTGTTATTGTTGGAGGAATTGCTGGCACGTTAACTAATGAACAAAAATTTGCATTTTTGGTTGGTGCCGTCAGTGTTTCATTCATCTGGTTTTTTAGTCTTGGTTATGGAGCAAAATTACTCATACCGCTATTTAGAAAGAAAAGAATGTGGGTAATATTGGACTGTATAGTTGGTGCTGTAATGTTCTATATTGCCTATTGTTTAGTTATGTATGTATTGGTATGTCCACACTTTTTAGTACCAAAAAGATAAGGTCATCGATTTCTTTTGTATTCAATCGGCGACTGGTAATTTAATGTTGAATGAAGTCGATTATAATTAAACCAATCCACATAGTGATTAAATTCCAATTTAAGTTGCGCCAGTGAATCAAAAATAGTATTTGACACAAATTCTGTTTTCACTGCTTTGAATGTGCTTTCTGCAATTGCGTTATCATAGGGGCAGCCTTTGCGACTTAAAGACCGTTTAATTCCAAATGCTGTTAAACATTCATCAATCAAATGATTATCAAACTCTTTTCCTCTATCAGAATGAAACAACTCAATCGTCTGTAAGTTCATTGGAATTTGACTCATAGCTTGCATGACCAGTGCCGCTGTTTTATGCCTGCCAGCACTTCGCCCCACTATTTCTCGATTACTGATATCAACAATTACACAAAGGTAGTGCCAACGTTGTTTAACCCTTAC